>JANOCW010000088.1:0-27435 GCA_031412375.1 Gemmatimonadaceae bacterium
GAAGCGCGCTCGGGCGGAGAAGCCCGCTCCGGCGACGCGGCGCCGTCGCGGTGCCGGGGCGCCGGAGCCGGCAGCGGCAACGTCTGCCAAGGCGGTGCGAGGAGGGGTGGCGGCACCCGAGCAGCGCGCCGCGCCGGTTACTGCCGCACCGGCGACAGGAGCCGCGCCCGCATCCGCGGGCCCCGGCGACATTCGCCGCCGCCGGCGCCCTGCAGCCGACGTCGCGGCCGCGGCCGCCGCGGCTGCCGCGGCCGCCCCGCCGGAAGCAGCGCCAGTAGAGGTCCAGTTCGCGGACGTGGACAACGCGCCGGTGACGCCGCACGAGTCGCCACGCGTCCACGCCGCGACGGATGTCGATGCTCCGCCCGCCCCGGTCGAGGTCGAGCGGACCTCGTACACCGGTGAGCGGCGGCCCGACCGGCACGAGTCGCGCGCCGAACCCTCGGCACCGCCAGCCGGTGCGGCGTTCGGAGGCGCGCGCGCGTCCGCGCCGCCTCCGGCCGCGTCAATGCCGAACGTTCCCTCGCTGCCCGACAGCCAGCGGCCCCGGCCGATCGTGCCGGGTGCGCCTCGGCCGCGGACCGGCGGCTCGCCCTCCTTCCAGCCGCCTCGTCCCGTCGCGTCGGCACAGCCAGGCTACAGCTCGGGCCCACCACGTCGCGATGACAAACGCGGCGGCGTGAGCTCGAGTGGTGGTGGCGGCGGTGGTGGTGGTGGCGGCGCCGGGGGAGGAGGTGGCGTCGGCGCCGGAGCGGGCTCCGCGCTCGGCGGCGCGCGTCGCCGCAAGGGCAAGCGCGGGAATGTCGATCAGGAAGCGGTGACGGCGAACATTTCCAAGACGATGACGGCGCTGCGCGGTCCCGGCGCGGTCCGTCGCGGTGGACGACGTCCCTTCGAGGATGGAACGTCCCGCGAGGAGGTCGAGGCGCAGCGCGTTGCCGAGGTCGAGCGCGAGAAGAAAACCGTGCGCGTCAACGAGTTCATCACCGTGAGCGAGCTCGCGGAGATTCTCAAGGTTCCAGCGACCCAGATCGTCTCCTTCGCCTTCAAGAATCTCGGGCTGATGGTCACGATCAACCAGCGCATGGACTTCGATCAGATCGAGCTCATCGCCAGCGAGTTCGGGTTCCAGGCCGTGCGCGAAGAGGAGTATGCGGCGTCTGCCGTGGAGGAGGAGGTCGAGAAGGATGAGAACCTCGAGTCCCGCCCCCCGGTCGTCACGATCATGGGTCACGTCGACCATGGAAAGACGTCGCTCCTCGACTACATCCGCAAGGCAACCGTCGTTGCCGGCGAGGCGGGTGGAATCACGCAGCATATCGGCGCCTACCACGTGACGCTGCCGTCGAAGAAGCAGATCACCTTCCTGGATACACCGGGCCACGAGGCGTTCACCGCCATGCGTGCGCGCGGGGCGCAGGTGACCGACATCGTCGTGCTCGTCGTGGCAGCCGATGACCAGGTGATGCCGCAGACCGTCGAGGCGATCTCGCACGCGAAGAACGCGGGCGTGCCGTTGATCGTCGCGATCAACAAGATCGACTTGCCCGCGGCGAACGCGATGAAGGTCCGGCAGGATCTCCTCCAGCACGGCGTCGTGCTCGAGGAGTTTGGCGGAACGACCCTCGCCACCGAGATCTCCGCCAAGAAGGGGACGAACGTCGAGACGCTGCTCGACCAGATCCTGCTGCAGGCGGAAATCCTCGACCTCAAGGCGAACCCGAATCGCCGGGCGACCGGCAGCGTCGTCGAAGCCCAGCTCGATCCCGGCAAGGGACCCGTCGCGACGGTCCTCGTCCAGCAGGGTCAGCTCAAGGTCGGCGACGATTTCATCTGCGGGATGTTTTCCGGCCGCGTGCGCGCGCTCCTCGATGAGCGCGGAAAGCCGGTGAAGCTTGCCGGCCCGGCCATCCCGGTACAGGTGCTCGGGATGGCAGGCGTGCCAACCGCCGGCGACCAGTTCATCGTCGTCGAGGATGCGACCGAGTCGCGCGAGATCGCCCAGCGCCGCCAGCGGCTCCACCGCGAGGCGCACAGCCGTCGCACGGCGAAGGGAGTCGTGTCGCTCGAGGACTTCATGTCGCAGGCGGCGGCAGGGCAGAAGCGGACACTCCGCATCGTCATTAAGGCGGACCAGGGTGGCCCGGCGGAAGCACTGGCGGATGCACTCGGGCAGCTGTCCAACGAGGAGGTGTCGGTCGAGGTCATTCACCGCGGCGTCGGTGCGGTCACCGAAACCGACATCCTGCTGGCGCGCGCGGCTGGCGCCATCATCGTCGGCTTCCACGTGCGCCCGGACAACAACGCGCGCGCCGCGGCCGAGCGCGAAGGCGTCGACATCAAGCTTTATCGCATCATCTACGAGGCGGTGGCGGATGTGCGTGCCGCGCTCGAAGGTCTGCTCCGTCCGGAAGAGCGCGAAGTGCGCTTCGGTGAGGCGGAGGTGCGCGAGACGTTCAAGGTTCCGAAGATCGGCCTCATCGCCGGCTGTATCGTCCGCAGCGGCATCATCAACCGCCAGGGACGCGTCCGGCTCGTCCGCGACGGGGTTCAGGTGTACGACGGGACCATCGGCTCGCTGCGCCGGTTCAAGGATGATGTGCGTGAAGTGCGCGAAGGATTCGAGTGCGGCATCGGAATCGAGAACTTCAACGACGTCAAGGTCGGGGATGTCATCGAGGCCTATCGCACCGAGGAAGTGGCCCGGACGCTGAAGCCCAGCGAGGCGGCTGACCGCTAGGCGGTTGGGGCGCTCATGATGGCACCGACCAACAGACGGCCCGACCGAGTGGCCGAGGCGATCCGCGAGGAAGTTGCCGGCTTCCTCGCGGATGGCGCCAAGGATCCGCGAGTCACCGGTCTCGTGACGGTCACGGGGGTCGATCTCACGAGAGACCTCCGCCATGCGAAGGTTTTCGTCAGCGTGCTCGGCACCGACGCCGAGCGCAAGGAGACCTTCGAGGGGCTCGCCAGCATCGCGACCCACCTCAAGATTCGCGTCGGACGCGCGCTTCGATTGCGCGTCGCGCCCGACATCGAATTCAAGCCGGACGATTCCGTCGCTCGCGCGGCCCGCATCGAGACGCTGCTCGCGCAGATCAAGGATGGGAAGCTTCCCTCAGAGGAATCTTCTGGTTGAGGGCGTCCTGCTGCTCGACAAGGCCGCCGGGCTGACGTCGCACGACGCCATTGCCAGGGCGCGTCGAGTGTTGGGAACACGACGCATCGGACATCTCGGCACGCTCGACCCCTTCGCGACGGGATTGCTTGTGCTGCTGATCGGTCGGATCACGCGCCTCGCTCCCTATTTCGCCGGCGAACCGAAGGAGTACGATGCGACGATTACTTTCGGCAGCGAGACCGACACCGACGACCTCACAGGGCGACGGACGGTCGACGCACTGGTTCCCGAACGCCACCGCGTCGAAGCCGCGATGGCGTCGCTCACCGGGACGATCCAGCAGCAACCGCCGGCGTACTCGGCGAAGCAGGTCGGCGGTGTCCGGGCGTACGATGCGGCCCGGCGCGGCAACCCGCTCGTGCTCCGAGCCGTGAGCGTCGAGGTCCATGGCTGGACCGTCCGCCAGTGGCGGAGCGCGGCGGAGGTCGACGTGACGATCACCTGTGGTGGTGGGACCTACGTGCGCGCACTCGCCCGCGATCTCGGCCGACTCGTGAACAGCGCCGCGCACCTGTCGTCGCTCCGGCGGACGGGGAGCGGCCCTTTCCGGGTAGACAACGCGGTGGCGACGGCTGACCTCGATGCGAATGCGACCCTGCGTTCACCGCTCGAGGGACTTGTCGGCGTGCCGGCAGTCTCGGTGTCCCCCGAGGATCGGCAGCGGATCACCCGGGGCCAGACGATCGCCGTCACCCCGAGCCGGACGGCAGGCACGCCCGGCGTGCGCGCGGTGCTGGTCGGAGACGACGGAACCGTCGTCGCGCTCGTCGAACGCCAGGGAAACGTCTGGGCTCCGAAGGTGGTGCTCGCCGATGCGTAATGAGCGCGCCTCGGCCGCTGCGTCAGGACTGCCGTCCGATGTTTCGGACACCGTCGTCACCGTTGGCACGTTTGACGGCGTTCACCTCGGGCATCGCGACGTACTCGCGCGGCTCGCTGCCCGTGGTCGTGAGACACAGCGTCGTTCGGTACTGGTGACGTTCGATCCGCATCCCCTTGAGGTGGTGAATCCGGGGGCTGCCCCGCCGCTGCTCACGGTCGGCGAGGAGAAGCTCGAAGTCCTCGCCGAGAGTGGCATCGACTACGTGATCGTCGTCCCGTTCACGCCTGACCTCTCCCGGCACACACCCGCACAGTTCGTCGAGGTGGTCCTGCGGCGGAGGGCACGCATGGGCGAGCTGCTGATCGGCTACGATCACGGGCTCGGACGTGGGCGCGAAGGCGACGTCGAAGTTCTGCAGACCCTCGGTGCGCGCAGCGGCTTCCGGGTGGACGTCGTTCCGCCGTTCACCATCGACGGCGGTCGGCCCATCTCCTCGACGTCGATCCGCCGAGCCATCGCGGGCGGTGACCTCCATCGTGCTGCCGCCTCGCTCGGGCGCATGTATTCGGTGAGCGGCCAGGTGCGCCATGGCGACCAGCGCGGTCGCCTGCTCGGCTATCCGACGATCAACCTCGGCGCACCGTCGGTGCGCAAGCTGTTACCCCCGGAGGGTGTGTACGCCGTTCGCGTGCAGACGCCGGGCGGGTCGCTCGGGGGAATGATGAATCTCGGATCGCGGCCGACCTTCGCTGACCAGTCGGTGTCCCTCGAGGTGCACCTCTTCGATGCCGACGTGAACCTGTACGGCGCTCACGTCCGGATCGACCTCGTGTCGCGTCTCCGGGACACGATGCGCTTTTCGGGAGCCGACGCGCTCATCGCGCAGCTCGCACGTGACGAAGAAGGTGCACGTCGCGCGTTGACTCTCCCCGGTGATTTCCCTAACCTTCCAAGCTTCCCTACACCTACTTCCGCTCCATAGCGCATGTCCAACCTTCGAAACCGGCTGCTGATCATCGCGGCTCTGATTATCGCGTCCGTCTGGGCGCTCATTCCGCGCGATGTCGTGGAGCGCCAGGAAAGCGACGATGGCACCGTGTCGTACGACACCGTGTCCCGATTCCCCCTCAAGAGGGGGCTCGACCTCGCCGGCGGGATGTACATGTCGCTCGAGGTCGACGACAGCAAGCAGGCGGTCGCGAACGAGAGCGAAGCGCTGGATCGCGCGCTGACCGTTCTTCGCGAGCGCATCGACGAGTTCGGCGTGGTGGAGCCGACGGTCCAGAAAGTCGGTAACGATCGCATCATCGTCGAGCTGCCCGGCGTGAGGGACGAGGAGCGCGCCCTCAGGATCGTTCAGAAGCAGGCTTTCCTCGAGTTCAAGATCACCGACGAGACGGATGCGCTGATTCGGGCGCTGCCGCGACTCGACCGGATCATCCGGGACAAGGGCCTCGCCCCGACCGCGGGGCCTGGAGCGGGCGACACGGCTCGGAAAGGTGCCGATCCCCTGTCGAGCCTCTTTGCCGGCGACAGCGCGCGTCAGGACAGCACCCGGCTCGATACCACGAAGACGGACAGCACCACCAACCCGGATTCGCTCCTCGGGACCGCGACGCGGGACGGCCCGCTCTCGCGCCTCCTCAATGGTGGGTCGATCCCGGGCGAATACCTCGTACCACTCTCTGACGTGCCCGCCGTCGAGACCTACCTCTCCGTCCCCGACGTCCGAGCCGCGATCCCGCCGGGACGCGAGCTGCTCTGGGGCAACGACACGATCCCCATGGGGCAGGTTGGCTATCGCGCATTATACATGGTGAACAGCCGGGCCATCCTGCTGGGTGACAAGCTCACCGACGCGACCCCGCAGCAGTCCCAAATGGAGGGCACGGTCGTCTCGTTCACCCTGAGCAACGAGGGTGGCCGCCGCTTCCGCACCGAGACACAGCGGAACGTCGGAAAATACATGGCGATCATTCTCGACAAGACCGTCATGGGCCGGCCTCCCGTGATCCAGAGCGCCATCGGAACGCAGGGGCAGATCACGATGGGGGGACGCCGCTTCCAGGACGCCACCGATCTGGCGCTTGTGCTGCGTGCCGGCGCGCTGCCGGTGCCCCTGCGCGTCCAGGAAATTCGGAAGATCGGCCCCAGTCTCGGCCAGGATGCGATCGATCAGGGGCGCAACGCGGGCCTCCTGGCGGTCGGCCTCGTCATCGTGATCATGCTCGTCTACTACCGCTTCTCCGGGATGCTGGCCGTCATCGGACTCGGCTTCTATGCGCTCGTGACGCTCGCCGTCCTCGCAGCCTTCGGCGCGTCGCTGACGCTCCCCGGCCTCGCCGGCTTCGTCCTCTCCATCGGCATGGCGGTGGACGCGAACTTCCTCATTTTCGAGCGCATCCGTGAAGAGATCGCGGCGGGGAAGAGCGTCCGAACGGCGATCAACGAAGGGTTCGATCATGCGTGGAGCGCCATTGTCGACACGCACGTGACCACGGCGCTGACCGCTGTCATCCTCTACCAGTTCGGAACAGGTCCCGTCCGCGGGTTCGCGGTTGCGCTGCTTGCCGGGCTCGCTGCCTCGATGGTCAGCGCCATCTTCGTCGTTCGCACGCTCTTCCTCGTGTGGCTGCAGCGCACCAACGCCACTCAACCACTGAGCATCTGATGCTGCGCATTCTTCACGACACCAAGATCGACTTCATCCGCCTCTGGCGGACGGCAGCCGCCTTCAGCGCGGTGCTCATCATCCCCGCGATGGTCCTCATCGCGATCAAGGGATTCGACACGAGCATCGAGTTCACCGGCGGAACGCTCATGCGCCTGCGTTTCGCGCAGGCGCCGGCGGTCACCGACGTGCGCGGCGCCCTCGCCGACGCCGGCCTCACCGGGGTCGAGCTCTCGACCTTCGGCGGTCCGAACGAGTTCGCGCTGCGCGCTCAGGAGCGGACGGAGATCGAGCGGCAGGCCGGCGGCGCCGAATCCGTCGCCACGCAGATCAGGGCCGCGCTCGACCGCCGCTTCGGGGCGGGATCGTACGAGGTCCTCCTCACGGATGCCGTGGGTCCGCGGATCGGAGATGAGCTCGAACGCCAGGCCTATGTCGCACTCGTCATCGCGTTCGCGCTGACGCTCGTCTATCTCGCCTGGCGCTTCGAATGGCGATTCTCCCTCGCCGCCGTCCTCGCGACGCTGCACGACCTGCTTGCCACCCTTGCGTTCATGTTCTTCATGCGCATCGAGATCTCGCTGTTCGTCGTCGGTGGCGTGCTGACGGTCATTGGCTATTCGATGAACGACAAGGTCGTCGTGTTCGATCGGGTGCGCGAGAACCTCCGCAAGCGTCGGAAGGAATCGTTGTACGAAACGCTCAACCGCTCCGTGAACGAGACGCTGCCGCGAACGGTCATGACCGGGTCGACGACGCTCGCCTCGCTCCTCGCGCTGCTGATCCTCGGCGGCGAGGTGATCCGGCCGTTCGCGTGGGTACTCACCTTCGGCATCCTAATCGGAACCTTCAGCTCGATCTACGTCGCCTCGCCGATCCTGCTCTGGATCGAGCGGAAGTGGCCGCGCGCCGTCGGGGATACGGGGAACATCGGCGCGAACGTGCCGCGCGAGCAGCGCCGGCCCGCGACCTCGCCGCCCACGAAGACGGCACAGCCGACGCGCTGAGGCCGACGGCCGCTTCCGACGCACCCGCCGTCGCCGAGATGCCCGAGTTCATCGACAGTCACGCACATCTCGCCGATGCGGCGTTCGCCGCTGATGTGGACACCGTGCTCGCGCGTGCGATCGACGCGGGCGCGAGGGCCGTGATCTGCATCGGCGAGTCGATCGAAGCGTCCGTGCGCGCCGCGGACCTCGCTGGGCGCCATGCCGGCTTCGTGTGGTTCACGGCAGGTCTCCATCCGCACGCCGCTGCCGACACCGACAATCCGGAGGCCCTGTCACGACTGCGCGAACGCCTGGACGCAGGCGCGGTTGCCGTTGGTGAGTGTGGCCTCGACTATCACTACGACAATGCCCCGCGTGACGCGCAGCGCCGTTTGTTCGCCGCTCAGCTCTCGCTGGCCGCAGAGCGCGCCCTGCCGGTCGTGGTGCACACGAGGGATGCGGAGGACGACACACGCTCGATGATGATCGAGGCGAGCGCGGCCGGCGTGCGCGGTGTGCTCCACTGCTTCACCGGATCTCGAGCGCTCGCCGAGGCCGCCATTGAACACGGCTGGTTCATCTCGTTCAGCGGTATCGTCACGTTTCGCAACTGGACCGATGACGATCTGTTGCGCCTCGTTCCGGACGATCGGCTGCTAGTCGAATCCGACGCGCCCTACCTGGCGCCCAATCCGAACCGTGGCCGACGGAACGAGCCAGCCTGGGTGGAAGCGACGCTGGGCAAGATCGCCGCAGCGCGCGACGAAGGCGTGGATGGCGTCGGCATTCTCGTGAGCGAAAATGCGCGCCGACTCTTCGGGCTGGCGTCGTCTGGCGTCGCGTGAGTAGTATCCGCGCGCGCACCCTACCACTTGACCGGGGGCAGGATTGACGACGGTACCGACCGACATCGCGATCGCCCAGCAGGCCCGGCTCCGCCCGATCGCGGATGTCGCGGCCGATCTCGGCCTCGGCGGCGACGATCTGGACCTCTACGGCAAGTACAAGGCGAAGATCGCGCTCGATATATCCAGCCGCCCGATTCGTGGGCGCCTCGTCCTCGTCACCGGGATCAATCCGACCGCGGCCGGCGAGGGGAAGAGCACCGTCACCGTCGGCGTGACGCAGGCGTTCCGGCGGCTCGGCAGGAATGCCGCGTTGTGCATCCGCGAGCCGAGTCTCGGCCCGGTGTTCGGTGTGAAGGGCGGGGCGGCGGGCGGCGGCTACTCGCAAGTCGTCCCGATGGAAGACATCAATCTCCATTTCACCGGGGACTTTCACGCGATCTCGAGCGCGCATGCCCTGCTCTCCGCGATGCTGGACAATCATCTGCAGCAGGGCAACGCACTGCGGATCGATCCCCGGCGGATCACCTGGCCACGCACGATCGACATGAACGACCGGGCCCTGCGCTCCTGTGTCATCGGGCTCGGCGGCGTCGCGAATGGCATCGTGCGGGAGGAACGTTTCGTCATCATCCCGGCCAGCGAGGTCATGGCGATTCTTGCGCTCGCCACGGGGCCCGCGGACCTCGAGGAGCGTCTCTCGCGCATCATCGTCGGAGCGACCGAGGGCGCGTCGCGAAAGCCCGTTCGTGCAGGCGATCTCAAGGCGTCGGGCGCGATGGGTCTTCTGCTGAAGGATGCCATTCGTCCCAACCTCGTGCAGACGCTCGAGGGCGGACCGGCATTCGTGCACGCAGGTCCGTTCGGCAACATCGCCCACGGCTGCAACAGCGTCCTGGCGACGCGCTCCGCCCTCGCGGTTGCCGACATCGTCGTCACCGAGGCGGGGTTCGGGTCGGACCTCGGCGCCGAGAAATTCTTCGACATCAAGTGCCGCTTCGGGAACCTGAAGCCGGAAGCCGCGATCCTGGTGGCGACGGTGCGCGCGCTCAAGCTCAATGGCGGAGCGAGGAAGACCGCGCTCGGCACCGAGGATCTCGGCGCGCTGGAACGCGGCCTTCCCAATCTGGTGAAGCATATCGAGAACGTTCGGCAGTTCGGCGTCCCTGTCGTCGTCGCGCTCAACCGGTTCATCACGGATAGCGACCGCGAGCTCGACATGGTCGCCGACCACGCGCGCCGCGCTGGCGTGCGTGTGGCCCTGACCGAAGTCTGGGAGCACGGCGGCAAGGGCGGTGAGGGGCTGGCGCGAGAGGTCCTCGCGTTGCTCGACGCCGGCGGGTCGGCCTACGCGCCGCTGTACCCGGTCGAGTTGCCGATCCGCGACAAGATCGACACCATCGTCCGGAAAGTGTACGGCGGTGACGGAGCCGACTACACGCCGAAGGCGGAACGCACCATCGAGTATCTCGAGTCGATCGGGATGGGGAAGACCCCGATCTGCATGGCGAAGACGCAGTACTCGCTCACCGACGATGCGACGAAACTCGGGCGCCCGACGGGCTTTCGCATTACGGTGAACGAGCTGTATCCATCTGCCGGCGCCGGCTTCGTCGTGGCCGTCGCCGGCGACATCATGACGATGCCCGGGCTGCCGAAGGAACCCGCGGCCGAGCGAATGGCCATCCATCCCGACGGTTCAATCGTCGGGCTCTTCTAGGAGTACCACGTGCCGAACCGGACCATCGAGACTCCGAATGCACCGAAGGCGATCGGCCCATACTCGCAGGGCGTCATCGCGGCAGGCCTTCTGTTCACCGCGGGCCAGATCGCGCTCGACCCCGCGACGGGCAGCATCGTCGAGGGCGACGTCACCGCGCAGACACGCCGTGTACTCGCAAACCTGGAAGCGATCCTCGGTGCGGCCGGCGCGCGCTGGAGCGATGTGGTCAAGACCACGGTGTTTCTCCAGGACATGGGAGACTTCGCCAAGGTGAACGAGGTGTACGCCGAGGTATTCGGGTCGGCGCGACCGGCGCGCTCCACCGTGCAGGTGTCGGCACTGCCGCGTGGCGTGCTCGTCGAGATCGACGCCGTGGTTTCCGTCCCGGGCTGACGGCCACGAAGCCCCGTCGCACGCACTCCATCCATGTCCTCCACCTCACACACGCGGGAAGAGCTGTTTCGCCTCACGGCTTTCGCCCGCTGCGCGGGTTGAGCGTCGAAAATGGGTCCGGGCGACCTCATGACCGTGCTCGCGCCACTCGCGCGCCAGGCCGACCCTCGACTCCTCGTCGGCCACGAGACCTTCGATGATGCGGGCGTGTTCCGCATCGCCGACGACTTCGCGCTCGTGCAGACAGTCGACTTCTTCGCGCCCGTGGTGGACGATCCCTTCACCTTCGGGCAGGTCGCCGCCGCCAACGCCCTGTCCGACGTCTACGCGATGGGTGGTGAGCCGATCACGGCGCTGAGCATCGTCGGCTTTCCGCGTGACAAGCTCCCGCTCTCGGTGCTGACGGAGATTCTCCGCGGTGGTCAGGAGAAGGTTCGTGAAGCAGGCGCGTTGATCATCGGTGGGCACACGGTGGTCGATGAGGAAGTGAAATTCGGACTCGCTGTTACCGGGCGCGCCCACCCCGATCGCCTGCTCACGAATGCCGGCGCGCGCCCCGGGGATCGGCTCGTGCTCACCAAGCCGATCGGCGTCGGCATCCTGACGACCGCGCTCAAGCGCGCGCCGCTCTCCAGGGCCGACGAAGCGGCGCTGATGGCGGTGATGTGCGATCTCAACGCCGTGGCGAGCCGCGCCGCACTCGCGGTCGGCGCGCGATGCGCAACCGACATTACCGGGTTCGGCCTGCTCGGCCATGCATCCCACATCGCGCGCGCCAGTGATGTCACGCTTCGTATCTCGGTCTCGACCATCCCGGTCCTGTCGGGGGCCCGCGTTGCGTGGAGAGGGGGCGCCACCACGGGCGGGGGTGAGCGCAACGACCAGTATCTCGCCCCGCTCGTTTCCTGGGCGATGACTTCCCCCGAAGACCGCGCGCTGCTCGTGGATCCACAGACCTCGGGGGGCCTGCTCGTTGCGGTGCCCGCCGGCCGTGCGGACGAGTATCTTTCACGCGTGCCGGGGGCCGTCGAGATAGGCGAAGTCATCCCGGCGACTGACGTGCGGATCGAGCTGGTGTCGTGAGGGGGTGAATGGGGCCTGGTGGTCTCCCCAGTCTTCAAAACTGGTGCGACCCGACCACGTCGGGTTGGGTGGGTTCGATTCCCACACGCTCCCGCCACCTCGGCTTCCGACACCCTGCAACCCTGACGGCGTCGACCCTTTGACTGGAAGAGAGACACGGCGCGCCAGCATCGTTGGGTTCGCATTCGGCACAACCGCGCACGGTCGTCGCGTGACGACGGCCTTCACGATGGCACTCCTCGGGGGCTGCGCGGTCGGCGTCGTCGCCAATAGCGCAGCGGCACAACGGGCTGACACCGTTCGACCGCCGACTATCCCAGCCCCGCGCGCTGCGCGCGCCCCTGCCGACTCGGGGCCCCGCGCGCCTCTCACGCCACGCCGTGCGTTCCTCTACTCCCTCGCCGTGCCCGGCTCCGCGCAAACGGTCCTCGGTCGTCCGCGGACCGCCGCCCTGTTCGTCATGGTCGAGGCGGTCGCCATCACGATGGCGAGGAAGTCGGCGAACGATTTGCGCGAGGCCAGGCGCCATGCGCGGGACAGTATCGTCGTCTCCTACCGGATCGATCCCGTCACCGGACGTGCTGTCGTCGATTCGAATGGCGTCCCCGTTCCCGCGAGCTTCCTGCCCAACGACATCGGAATCCGCGTTGCCGCGCGCCGGACCCACTTCGAGGACTGGATCGCGACGCTCGCCTTCAACCACCTGCTCTCCGGCGCCGAGGCGTTCGTCTCCGCTCACCTCTGGGACCTGCCTGCCGAAGTGTCCATGGAGCGGCGCCAGCACCAGACCTTCCTCATGGCCCGACTGCGATGGTAGGGTCTGCATCGGCGCCGATCGGCGTCTTCGATTCGGGGATCGGCGGCCTGACCGTCGTGAGCGAAATGATGCGGCAGCTCCCGCATGAAAGCATCATCTACTTCGGCGATACGGCACGCGTACCATACGGCCCGAAGAGCCCCGACACCGTTCGGCGCTACAGCCACGAGATCACGAGCTTCCTGCGTGCCGAGGGAGTAAAGGCTGTCGTTATTGCGTGCAATACCGCCACCGCCCACGCTCTCCCCATGCTCCGCGATGAGCTTCCGATGCCCGTCATCGGCGTGGTCGAGCCCGGCGCTCGGGCAGCCGTCGCAGCGTCCCGCGGTGGTGCCGTGGGCGTGATTGGAACCAAGGGCACGATCGCGTCGGGCGCATACGAGCGCGCCATCCGCAGCCTGTCGCCCGAGATGATGATCACGGCCCGCGCCTGCCCGCTGTTCGTGCCGCTCGTCGAGGAAGGGTGGACCGACGCGGAGGCGACGGGCATCATCGCGCGCGAATATCTCGCGCCTTTCGTCGATGCGCACATCGACACGCTCGTTCTCGGCTGCACGCACTATCCTCTGCTCAAGCCCCTCCTCGCGCGGATCCTCGGCGCCGATGTGCGGCTCATCGACAGTGCCCGCGAGACTGCCGCCGAAACCGGGCGCGTGCTCGATCAGCACGAGCTCCGCGCCGACGCATCAGCGCTCGCGCGACACCGGTTCATCGCATCCGACGCGCCCCAGCAGTTCCTCGAGCTAGGCCAGCGCTTCCTCGGTACCGCGATCGAGCGCGTCGAGACGCTCACCCTCGGCTGAGCCGTTCCAGCGGCGCAGCTCGATACGCTGCGGCGTGACGAGGAGAAACGTGGGTTCCTCCAGCCACGAGCCTGCGTTGGCGTAGACTCCGCCACCCGGGGCGCGCTCGAGTGCCGCGACGTGCGAATGTCCGAACACGACCAGGTCGGGCGCCGAGGGAGATGCAAGTCGTTCGAGAGCGATCGCCCGGAGTCCCTGGCCGCCATCGAGCGCACGGTGCTCGCGACTCGCGTTCGAGCTCGTCGATGCGAGCCAGCTGCCGAGATCGGGATGGAGTAGCCGCATCGCCTTCACGGCCGCAGGATGCCGGAGCACCACGCGCAATCGGCGGTACCGCCGATCCTCCACGACTCGCAGACCATCGCCGTGCTCCACTCTCGAGCGCCATCCGGCGATTGCCCCCTCCCAGGCGCCCACATGGTAGTCGACCCCCGCATCCTCACGAACGATCTCGCCCCCCCAACAGTCATGGTTCCCGGCGATCCACAGGACGGGGATGCCGGCATCGACGAGATCGGCCAGCGCGGCGAGCACACGGAATCCGCGCCGCGGCACCACAGTCCGCCACTCGAACCAGAAATCGAGAAGATCTCCGTTCACGATGAGTGATCCGGCCCGTCCGGGAAGCGCGCGCAGGAAACCGAGAAATTGTTTCTCGACCTCGGCCGTCGTGGCGCCGAGATGGAGGTCGGAGACGATGAAACAGGGCGCACTGGGCACGCGCACAGTCTAGCCGCTCTACCGCGGGTGCACAAAGCCACCGGCCGCGATGAGTCCCTCGGTTCCGCTCTTCAGGCACGACGGTCACTTGCGCCCCGCGTGAGCGCCGAGCACACTATGCGTCGGACGCCGACACCCGGCGCGTGAGGTATGCAACCACTACGGAGGAGTGATGCCCCAGAATGCGCTCGGGCTCATCGAGACGAAGGGTCTCGTCGGAGCGATAGAAGCGGCAGACGCGATGGTGAAGGCGGCGAACGTGCGACTCGTCGGCAAGGAGAAGGTCGGCGGCGGGTACGTCACCGTCATGGTCCGCGGTGATGTTGGCGCGGTGAAGGCCGCGACAGACGCCGGCGCCGCTGCCGCCGAGCGAGTCGGTGAGCTCGTTTCGGTGCACGTCATCCCACGGCCGCACAACGACCTCGAGACCATTCTTCCGCAGGGCGCGTCGGACGACGCGTCCTGACGTGTCGTGGACCGACAGGGCACTTGGGCTCGTCGAGACGAAAGGACTCGTCGGAGCCATCGAGGCCGCTGACGCGGGATTGAAGGCGGCCGATGTCCGCCTGCTCTCGAGCGAGCGCGCCGATGCCGGGCTCGTGACGGTGATGTTCGGGGGCGAAGTAGCAGCGGTGCGCGCGGCCGTCGATGCCGGCGCGGCGGCGGCGGAGCGCGTGGGGCACTTGATCGCCGCGCATGTCATCCCACGGCCCCATCCCGAGCTCGCCAACATCGAGGGTGGTGACGACGTGAGCCCGAGCTCCCGTCGTCAACCGGCGACAGGGGGACGGGTCGATCTCGCCGCCCTCGAGCGCATGAAGGTCGTTGAGCTGCGTGGGATGGCACGACAGATCGCGGGCTTTCCCATCCAGGGTCGCGACGTCGCGCGCGCGAGCCGCGAAGAGCTGCTGGCCGCGTTCCGCACGCTCGGCGGCTGAGTCGTCCGAGTGGACGCCGATCTTCGGAGCATCCAGGAGGCGCGAGACCTTGTCGAGCGCGCATCAGCGGCGAGCCAGGCGTTCGCGACGGCGGACCAGCAGATGGTCGATCGGATTGTGACTGCCGTCGCACGCGCCGCGGCCGCCAATGCCGAGTCGCTTGCGCGAGCCGCGGTGGATGAAACGCGGATGGGCGTGTACGAGCACAAGGTCATCAAGAACCGCTTTGCCTCGGAGTTTCTGCTCGACTACATCCTGCCGATGCGCACGGTCGGAGTGCTTCGCGAAGACGCGAAGCGCGGCGTGCGGGACCTGGCGGTGCCGATGGGAGTGGTCGGCGCCATCATTCCGACGACGAACCCGACGAGCACCGCGATCTACAAGGCGCTGATCTCGATCAAGGCGCGTAATGCGATCGTCATGTCCCCGCACCCGCGCGCGACTCGGTGCGTCGTCGAGACGTGCCGCGTGATGGAGGAGGCGGCGGTTGGTGCTGGCGCCCCACCCGGATTGATCAACTCGATGTCCGAGCCGACACTCGAGGGCACGAACGCCCTGATGCGCCACAAGCGAACCGCGGTCATCCTCGCGACTGGTGGGACGGATCTCGTTCGCGCGGTCTACACCGCCGGCAAACCGGCGTACGGCGTGGGCCCGGGAAATGTCCCGGCGATCATCGAGCGCACGGCACGAATCGGCAAGGCCGTCGCCGACATCGTCGACGGCAAGACCTTCGACGCCGGAGTGCTCTGCTCGGCGGAGAACTCGGTCGTCTGCGATGCACCGATCGAGCGCGAGGTACGGGAGGCGTTCCGGCGTGAACGCGCGCACTTCTGCTCTCCCGAGGAGAAGCGAGCGCTCGAGCGAGCGATGATTCCGCCGGGAGGGAAGGGCATCGAGGCCGAGGTCGTCGGGCAGCAACCCGCGGTGATCGCGCGGCGCGCCGGGTTCGCCATTCCCGAGGGGACGAAGCTGCTCATCGTCAATCTCACCGCGGTTGGTCGAGCCGATCCGCTGAGTCGGGAGAAGCTCTCGCCCGTGCTGGGGTTCTTCGTCGAGAACGGGTGGGAAGCCTGCTGCCAGCGGGCGATCGAGCTCCTCCGCTTCGGCGGGCTCGGACATTCACTCGGCATCCACTGCGAAGATCAGCGAATCATCGACCGATTTTTCGCCGAGAAGCCCGCGTTCCGGATCATCGTCAACAGCAACGTCGCGCTCGGTGCCGTCGGGTACACGACCGGTTTTGCCCCGGCAATGACACTCGGCCCGGGGGCGTGGGGTGGCAGCATCACGTCGGACAACGTCACCCCGCTGCACTTGATCAACATCAAGCGCCTCGGCACCGAGATTCGGCGATATCATGACCCGCTCCGGACGGCCACACTGTCCCGCGAGTCATCCCCGCGGGACAGCACGCGCGCCGCGACATCCGAACCGCGCGATGATGCTGCGCTGGTCTCCGCAGCGGACGTTGGCCGCATCGTGGACGAATTCCTGCGCGACTTCCGTGGGCGGAGCCCCGGATGAGGAGCCACCTGCCGATCGATGGCTGACGCGCCTCCCCTCTCCGAAGCAGACCTCGAGCGCCTCGCCGTTCTCATTGCCGAGTCGCTCACGCGGGCCCGGGGCAACCTCGTGGATCGTGGCGCTTCTGCGCCTGCCCGGCCCTGGTTGCCTAATCCTGTGCGTCCCGAGCCATCCGGGCGCAGCGGAGAGGCGCCGGTATGGAGTGGGGCCGCGCAGACGCTCGACGGAATATCTCCAGGCCGCGCGCGAACCCCTGGGGCAGGGCGATCCACGCCGATCGCCGAGTTGTCGGACCTCACGCGCGCGGCAGCAGCGGGGAAGGCACCCCCGCCGTCAGTCGCCCCCACCGGGCGATCCTCCCGCTCGGGTGGCCCGCGCGCCCGGCGAGCGAAGTCGATCGATGTCGGGATCGGGGTGTCCGCTCGTCACGTCCACCTGTCCGAAGCCGACTCCCGCACCCTGTTCGCCGGCCCGCTCGTCGCGGAGCGCCCTATCAGCCAGCCGGGGCAGTTCGCGGCGATGCAGACGGTGACGATCGAGGGCCCGTCGGGGCGAATCGACGGTGTGCGCGTCGTCGGGCCCGCGCGGGGTTCCACTCAGGTCGAGCTGTCGCGTTCAGACGCCCGTCGCCTCGGCGTCGACCCACCACTCGCTGCGTCGGGATCACTGGCGGCGTCGACCGGGAGCGTCACGCTCCGCGGCAGCGCGGGTTCTGTCGCCCTGGCAACGGGTGTCATCATTGCGGCGCGACACCTCCACCTGGCCGAGCGTGACGCGCAGGCATGGGGGTTCTCGGATGGAGATATGCTCGATGTGCGGTGCGGGACCGGCTCGCGCGGCGTCACTTTCCATGGCGTCCTCGTGCGAGCGAGTCCGAACTACGCAACCGAATTGCATCTCGACGTCGACGAAGCCAACTCAGCCGCCATGAAAACCGGCGACCGGGCGACGATCCTTGCGTGGCAGAGCCCCAGGCCGGGCCGAGTCCGCCTGATCACGGAGCGCGACGTGACCGACCTCGCACGGCGCGGCGAGTCGATTCCTCCAGATGCCCTGCTGACCCCATCAGCGGTCGATCGCGCGAGGGCCTTGGGCTTGCGTCCGAAGTGACCCACCGCACGTCGCAGGTCGAATTTCGTGTTCGATATGCCGAAACCGACCAGATGGGCGTCGTATATCATTCCCACTATCTGGTCTGGTGTGAGGTCGGAAGGACTGAGCACCTGCGCTCGCTTGGCACGGACTACGCGACGGTAGAGAAAGCCGGAACGGCTCTCGCGGTCGCGGAGGCTTCCCTCCGCTACCATGCCCCGGCGCGGTACGATGACCTGGTGCGAGTCGATACGACCCTCTCGTCAGTACGCTCACGGGTCATCACCTTCGATTACGTGATCACGAATGCTGATACTGGCGACCGGCTCGTCACCGCACGGACTGCGCTCATCGCGCTCACTTCGGAAGGCAAGCCGCACGCTCTGTCTCCACGCATGCGGGAGCTCCTCGAGACTCGCGCGTAATCCCGCACTCCGCGTCGCACTGACGCTCGTCGTCGGCGCAGTCGCAGGTCTCGCGTCGGTTGGCGGAGCGCAGGTGCGTTCGGCAAGGCCTCAGGCGCCCGCCCGAGCCACCTTGACGGACGCCGAGGTCCGCACTTACGGGCTCCTGCTCGCAATGACCGATGCCCGACGCGTCGATGATGCCCTGATCCTCCAGGGCCTCGCGTCGAAGACGGAGGCCATACGGGTGGCCGCCACACTCGCGATCGGGCAGGTGAAGGCCCGGGCGCATGCCCCGCGCCTTCTCGCGCTGCTCTCCGGCGCAGACACGGCCGTCGCAGCGACCGCGGCATACGCACTCGCCCTTCTTCGCGACTCGACCAATGCGCCGGTCGTGGCAGCCGCCCTCGCCCGGGCGCTGAGTGGCCCGCCCACCGTTGCCGCTGAAGCGGCCTGGGCACTCGGCGAGATCGGCCCGGCGGGACAGCCCGTCATCGACAGCGTGCTATTGGCGCTCGCCGCGCCCCCGCCGCCGCCCGTGCCAGTCGTTGCGAGCGCGAGTGCGGCGGCGCGGGCGATGTCACCGCCGGTCGCGGCGCTGCCCGTGGCTCCGCCGCTGAGCAGTCGCGTCACGGAGATGCTGCTCCTCTCGGCCGCGAAGATGCGCCCGGTGTCGGTCGCCGCGATCCTGCCTCACCTGCGGTCCAAGGAGGTCGGGATTGCCCGGAATGCTGCGTACGCGCTCTCGCGTAGCAGCGTCCCGGGCGCGGTGCGCTCGCTCGCTGACCAGATGCTCGCTCGGAATGAGGACGTGCGCGCACACGTCGCGCGAGGCCTCGCGAAGGGCGCGGCCGGCGATTCGCTCTCCAACGTGGCCCGCCGCGCGCTGGACTATCTCGCGGAGACCCGACACCCCCACGTTCGAATCAACGCCATCCGGTCGCTCGCCACCTACGGACCGGTCGCCCGCGTTCAGGTGATTGCCGCGACGCGGGATAGCAATGCCAACGTTCGGCTCATCGCGGCCCAGAGCCTTACCCGGGTCATGGACCGCGATCTCGTGCGTTGGGCCTGGCTCTGGGAGTCCGACACCGCCTTCACCTATCGCAGGACGGTTCTCGAGGCGGCGATGCGCGGCGGCGTCGAGTTGCCGGCGTTGCGGGAATGGCGGCTCAGTGACGATTGGCGGAAACGCGCTGCCTTGGCCACGGCGGCGAACGCAGCGCCGTCGGCGGTGCGTGCGGTCGAGATCGTGTACCCGCTCACTCGCGAAGTCGACCCTAGGGTACGCGCTGCCGGCTACGCGGCGCTGGCCCAGCGCATTGATTCCATTCCCGGAACGCTCGATTCGCTGCGCGCGGCATTGAACGATCGCGATCCGATCGTCCGCGCTGCGATCATGAGCGCGTTGTCCAGACGCGCGACTGCGGCCGACGCACCGCGTATCGCCGCGATCTATCGGCGTTCGGTCGCCGATACGGTGAACGACGCCCGCGTCGCCGCAATTCGATATCTCTCGAGTGCCTGGAGCCGCGACAGCGTCGCGTTCAGTGACTCGCTTCGCGCCGCCATCGGGGCATTGCCACAACCTCCCGATCCGGAAGTCACCGCCGCTGTGCGCGGAGCGTCCGTGTTTGCAAAATGGACTCCGATCGTGCCGGTGCCGCGCTCCGCTGAGTGGTACGAGACTGTCGTCCGACGCTTTGTTGCTCCGGGTCTGACAGGCACCCGGCCCGTCGCGGAGTTCGTGACCTCGCGCGGCACCGTCATCGTCGAGCTATTCGGGCTGGAAGCGCCATTGACCGTGCAGAGCTTCGCCAGCCTCGCCACCAGTGGCTTTTACGGTGACACGCGGTTCCACCGGGTCGTTCCGAACTTCGTCGCGCAGGGCGGGGATCCGACCGGCATGGGAAGCGGGGGTCCTGGATATTCACTTCGCGATGAGCTCAACCGCCACCGATACGACCGCGGCAGGCTCGGGATGGCGCACTCCGGTCCGGATACGGGTGGAAGCCAGTTCTTCCTCACGCATTCCCCCCAGCCACATCTCGACGGCCTTCATACGGTGTTCGGCCGGGTCATCGGCGGGCTCCACGTGCTCGATGCAATCGTCGAAGGCGACCGCCTGCTGGAGGTACGAATCCGGTGATGCGTTGCGCGTGGATCGTTCGCGTGTCGGTGCCCGTGGCGCTGGCCCTCGCGCTGCTCGCGCCAGCCACGGCGGGCGCGCAGTTCGGTTCCTTTGGGCAGAACAAGATTCAATACCGCGACTTCGACTGGCACGTGCTTCAGGGCGATCATGTCGACGTCTACTACTACCCCGCGGCAGAGTCGATCGCGCGGATGGCGCTCGCGTACGCGGAAGAGAGCTACGACACGCTGTCAGTCCGCTTCAACCACACCGTCGGCTTGCGCATCCCGCTGATCGTGTATGCGTCACACTCGGATTTCGAGCAGACCAACGTCCTTCCATTCGTGCCGCCCGAAGGGATTCTCGGTGTCACCGAATTCATGAAGCGCCGCGTGACCCTGCCCTTCCGAGGCAGCTACTCCGAGTTCCGGCACACGCTCCGGCACGAACTCGTGCATGTGTTCCAACTCTCGCTGATGTCGCGCCTCGCACTCATTCATCCCCGCACCCGGGGTGCGCCGCTTCCGCTCTGGTGGACGGAGGGGATGGCCGAGTTCCTGTCGTCGCCACAGGAGACACGCGATGAGATGGTGTTGCGCGACCTGACGATGCGAGGTGGGCTCCCCACCGTGAGTCAGCTCGGGCTGGTCGGGTCGGCGATCGTCTACCCAATTGGCGGGGACCTGCACCGCTTCCTGGCCTCGCGGTACGGCGAGTGGCGTCTCAACCTGATGTACGAGACTGCGTGGAAGTATGACTCGTTCGACGGTGCGCTCAACGCGGTGTACGGCGTGACCGCGGATCGGCTCACCGAGGAATGGCACTACGAGCTCCGCCGTCGCTACTACCCGACGGTCGCCGCGCTGAAGCCACTCGGCCTGACCGCCCGGGAGGTGGCTCCGCAGGCACTGAAGGCGATTCCGCTCGACCTGCGCGACCGCCGCCACGAGGTCGCGTTCCTGTCGCCACGCAGCGGATACACCAACATCTATCGCAAGCCGATCGACGGCATCGCGGAAGAGAAGGTCGTCGTTGCCGGCGAACGTTCACCCGAGTTCGAGTCGCTGCACCCGTTCTCCTCCCGGCTCGACTCGCGCGAAGGGGTCCTCGTCTTCTCGGCGAAACATGGCGACCGCGATGCGCTGGTCCTTTGGGACGTCGATCAGGATCGAGTGGTCGGTCGCTATCAGTTCGACTCGCTCGTCGGCGTGATGAGCCCGGCGTGGGCACCGAGCGGCGATCGCATCGCCTTTAGCGGACTGTCGCGCGGCGGTATCTCCGACTTGTACCTCCTCGAGCTGCGAACCGGCGCCCTCGTCCGTGTCACCGACGATCCGTACGAGGATCTCGATCCTACCTGGCTCGGGGATGGGGGCTCGCTCGTCTTCTCGTCCGATCGCACGGCAGCGGGCGCCGATGGGGCCGTCAACCTGTACCGCGTCAGCCTGAACACCGGCGGCATCCGCGCCCTCACGAGCGGGGCGTGGCGGGATGAGGCTCCCCGCTGGGACCCGGAAGCGGGGCGCATCATTTTCTCGAGCGATCGCTCCGGGAGCTTCGATGTCTACTCGACTGACACCCTCGGCGTGGGTCGCCGGGAAACCAGGGTCGAGGGCGCGCTGTTCGATCCCTCGCCCCTGCCTGGGGATAACCGCATCCTCGCGTCGGTGTTCAGCGGCCTGACATGGTCCGCCTTCGCAGTTTCGCCAGACTCCGCTGCGCGGACGCAGACCTTCGCGCTGCGGGCCGATACCACCGTCGGCACGACGTGGGCGTGGGCCGAGCTCGGTGATCCGCGAGCGCGCACCGCCTCGTCGCGCCGCTATCGGCGCGAATACTCGCTCGATGTCGCGGCCGGCGGCGCCGGCGCATCACCGGGGGCCGGCGCCAGTCAGGGAGCGCAGCTCGTCGTGAGCGACTTGCTGGGCGACCATCTCTTCGCAACCTCGTTCTCGATGTACGGCGGTTCCGACATTGGTGATCTCCTGTCCAACATCAACGCCGACGTGTTCTACCTCAACCAGGCCCAGCGCCTCAACTGGGGAATCGGTGCCTTTCGCCTGGCGGGCGTTTTTCTGGAACAGGATTTCTCGCAGCTGTATCGCGAGCAGACGGCCGGCGTCTACGGCTCGTTGCGCTACCCCTTTTCGCGATTCACGCGCTTCGAAGGCCAGACGCGCCTCGAGTACTCCGATCGCGACGATTTCAACAATCCGCTGATCCGGGGCGCGCGCCAACGGGAAGGTGTCCTCGCCAGCAACTTCCTTTCGCTCGTTCGGGACAACGCGCTGTGGCTCGGTACCGGGCCCATCGATGGCACCCGCTGGAACATGACGGCGGGCGTGGTCAGTGACATCACCCATGGCGTCTTCGAGAACTGGGTCGGTTCCGCGGACTACCGTCGTTACTTCCGAACCTCGATGCAGTCGGCCATCGCCGTCCGCGGCTACGCCTACGCTTCGGAAGGAACGCGCCCGCGCGCCGTCGCCATCGGTGGGAGCTGGCTGCTGCGCGGATATCCGCGCTTCTCGCAGGCCGGTACCCGCGCGTGGCTCGCCAACAGCGAGTGGCGCTTCCCGATCACGAATTTTGTCGCAATGGGATTCCCCTTCGGAACTGTTCGCCTGCCGGAGGTCCAGGGCGCTATCTTCGGCGATGCCGGTCAGGCCTGGGAAGGTCGCGATTATCAACACCGCGTGCTCGGCTCGGCCGGCGTTGGATTTCGGACGCCGATCATTCCAGGGTTCGTCTTCCGTCTCGACGTCGGCCGCCGGTTCTCGCTCAACGGACCGCGGGTGGATACGCGGGGCGAGTATTACAGCCGTCGATTCGTCGACTTCTTCTTCGGCTTCAACTACTGACCTGATCACGCTCACGACACGGATCCACAACTGCTGATGACGAGGTCGTCGATCGCACTGCTCGTCGCGCTGTCGGTCGGGAGTACCGGCTGCGCGGCGACGCTTGCCCCCCTGCGCGGAGCGCGCGTATCCCCTGCATCGATTCCGCGCGTGGGCCTCACGGGTGCACGCAAGGTGACCTTTCGCTGGGAGTACAATGAGGAGGCGATCGTCGCACGCGGTGAAGGTGTTGCGCGACTGGCGTCGCCCGATAGCGCCCGTCTCGATTTCTTCGTCGATGGCGGCTTCGGCAGCGGATACGTGCTGGTCCTCGGTGATCAGGTCAGCGCGCCCGGCGGCGATCTCGTTGCGGGCATGATTCCATCACCGCCGATGTTGTGGGCCGCCGTGGGACGTCTTGCAGTCCCCCCGGCCGCCGACACAGTCGCGGCCGTTGACGGATCCCGCCTCCGCGCCGACATTGGACGGGACCCATCGTGGCGCGTGACGTTCGACAGTGCGCGCCTCACGCTGCTCGAACACGTCGAGGGGGGACGCGTTACCGAAACTGTCTCCCGCGCTCCCGATGGGACGGTGCGCTACACCCACCCGCGCGCCCGACGGACGCTGCGCATCTCCATAACCGGCGAGGAGGAAGTTGCGAGGTTCGATGCTTCGATCTGGCGCCCGTAGCGTCCTCGTGCTGTTCCTCGCCGGCTGCGGCCTCTCGCCCTACGGCTTTGCCGGTGGCGGGTTGCCGTCGAACATCAAGACGGTGGCCGTCCTGGCGTTCGACAACGAGACCGCGATATCCGACCTTCCTCGCGACATCACGGAGAGCCTGCGCCGCGAGCTGCAATCGCGCCTCGGGCTCCGGGAGGCGCCGGAAAATCGTGCGCACGCCGTCGTGACCGGAACGATCCTCCGCTATGACGCGGACATGCCGATCGGGTTCAGTGCCGACCCGAACCGCGCGACGACCGCCCGACGCAAGCTGCAGATCACGGTGGACATCTCCATTGTCGATCAGGGTTCGGGCAAGACGCTGCTGGAACGCCGCGGGCTCGTGGCCGAAGGAGAGTACGCCGAGAGCGCCGAGGTCAATGGGCGTCGGCAGGCGATCGAGAAGCTCATCGACGAGATCGTGCGCGGAGTGCAATCCCAATGGTGACGTCGCGCGCTGGCCGGTCGACGCTCGGGTGCCTCTTCATGCTCCTGCTGCTCGTGACGGGAGTCTATTTCGTGTTCAACCTCGCTGAGCCACACTGGCGCTACTATCAATTCCGCGACGCGATGTCGCAAGCGGCCCGCTTCGCGGATGACCTCAGCGATGCGGACATCACGCGCCAGCTTCATGCGAAGGCGGACTCCCTCGGGCTGCCGCCGGAAGCGTACAGTCTTCGCTTCAACCGAACCGCAAACACGTTCATTATCTGGACCGAATACAGCGAGCTTGTCGAGCTTCCCGGGTTCAGTCGGACCTTCGTGTTCAGGCCGCGCGTCGAGCAACTCCGCTGACCCCCGGCTCTCCCACCCGCAAGATCATGACATGGGCCGCCGCGCGCGCCTGGCGGGCTGCGCTCACCGGGCGCGTGGTCTTCACCAACGGGGTGTTCGACCTCCTCCACCCCGGCCACGTCGATCTCCTGACGGCGGCCCGCGCTGAAGGAGACGTGTTGATTGTCGGGCTCAACAGCGACGATTCCGTACGACGGCTCAAGGGTCCCTCCCGGCCCGTTCGCAGTGAGGCTGAACGTGCCTACGTGATGGCGGCGCTCGAGGCCGTGGACGCGGTCGTCATCTTCGAGCAGGACACGCCGCTCGAGATCGTCCGCCACCTGCAACCGACCGTCATCGTGAAGGGTGGTGATTACACGCCGGAGACTGTCGTCGGCGCGGACGACGTTCGCGCGCGCGGTGGAGATGTCGTGATCGTGCCGCTCACGTCTGGCCAATCCACCACGTCCATCATTGAGCGGTTGCAAGGCAATGGCTGAACCGCGCATACGCGGGCGTGCAGCCGATGCCCTCCGTGATCTGACGCTCGAGCGCGGGGTCGTCCCGTATGCGGAAGGCTCATGCCTCATCGGCTTCGGTGAGACCCGCGTGCTGTGCGCGGTCTCGGTCGAGCCGGGGGTGCCTGGCTGGCGGAAGGGCAGGGGGGAAGGGTGGCTCACAGCGGAATACGCGATGCTGCCCCGCGCAACCCGCACGCGAACCATGCGCGAGCGATCCCAGCTCGGAGGGCGCACCCAGGAGATCCAGCGCCTGATTGGACGCAGCGCACGGGCCATGCTCACCGATTTTCGGTTCGGCGAGTTCACCGTTCGCATCGACTGCGACGTGCTGCAGGCGGATGGTGGTACCCGCACTGCCGCGATCACCGGTGCGGCCGTGGCCATCGTCGATGCCTTCGAGTGGATGGTGAAGCAGGGCACCATCGCGAGGACGCCGGTTCGTCAGCGTGTGGCTGCGATCAGCGTGGGCATCGTGGATGGCGAGCCCCGCCTGGACCTCGATTACGACGAAGATGTACGTGCCGGCGTCGACATGAACGTCGTGCTCAGCGCTGATGGACGCATCGTCGAAGTGCAGGGCACTGCCGAGCACGGGACGTTCAGCCGCGCGGAGCTCGACCGTCTCATGGATCTCGCCGTACGCGGCATCGAGACGCTGAGCAGTGCCCAGCAGCGGGCGCTCGCCGAGCCGCTGCCCGAGCGCGGATGATCCTGCTCGGAACGCGCAACAGTGGGAAGCTCGCCGAGATGCGCCCACTGCTGTCGGCAGCTGGGCTGGACATCGTCGACCTCACTGCCGCCGGTATCGCGGAGACAGCGAGAGAGGAACAGCTCGAGGCGTTCGAAACCTTCGAGGAGAACGCGCTGGCGAAGGCGCGCCATTTCGCGGAGCGCAGCGGCCTTGCGACCATCGCCGACGATTCCGGGCTCGAGGTGTTCGCACTCGGCGGGCGTCCAGGCGTGCGGAGCAAGCGGTTCAGCGGCCGATCCGACCTCCACGGCGCGGCGCTCGATGCGGCCAACAACGAGCTTCTGCAACGCGAGCTCGCCGCGCACGCCGACCGTCGAGGGCGATTCGTGTGCGCGGTGGCGCTCGTCGATCCGGCGGGCCGCGAGATGCTTCGGCTGGGCGAATGTGCGGGACGCATCACGTTGGCGCCGCGCGGCAATGGGGGCTTCGGCTACGACCCGTACTTCGAATCCGCGGAGCTTGGCCTCACGTTCGGTGAGGCGTCGATCGCCGACAAGGAGCGCATCAGTCATCGTGGGCGGGCGCTGCGCGCGCTCGTCGACGCCGTGTAAGACAGCTCGTGAGTGGTTGACCCTGGCGGACCGTAGCGCTAGGTTAGCTCCGCAGCGGGGCGTAGCGTAGCCCGGTATCGCGCCTGCTTTGGGAGCAGGAGGTCCCCGGTTCAAATCCGGGCGCCCCGACCTCGCAGGGGGTCCCCGCTCGGGAGTGCTGGTCCGGCTCGGTCGATGAAGCGCCAGTAGCTCAGTTGGATAGAGCAACAGCCTTCTAAGCTGTGGGTCGGGGGTTCGATTCCCTCCTGGCGCGTGATCGGTAGGACTTGGTAAGTGGCGCCGTTAGCTCAATTGGCAGAGCAAATGACTCTTAATCATTAGGTTGCAGGTTCGATTCCTGCACGGCGCATACGCGAGCGAGTCGATTGGAGGAGAGGCGAGCCCGGTCCGGGTTCGCCTCTTTGCTTTGTTGCGCGCAAGGGATCCGGGGTCGACTCGACCTCGAAAGCGCGCTCGGAATCAGGTTCCGGAAGCGCTTGAGTTGATGGCGACGTCCCACGCGTGGAGCGTGGACCAGTAACCGTTTCCAGTGTTCGCATGTCGGACCTTATGTAGCTTCGGAGCATAACTCGCCAACATGGTGTCGGAGAGCATGTTACGGTTCAGCTGGTGGCGCAGTGACTGGTTCTGTCGGAGGCGCGCGTGTGCTGCCCCGGCGGAGCCCTTGCGGGGCCTCTCTGGTGTGGTTACAATGCGCATCTCGCCGCGCGGTTTGCGCGTGAAAGTGGGGAGCGCTGGGCGCGGGCCTTCGGGCCCGTTTGCGTCGGCGGTGGGGCGGTGAAAAGGAAGCAAGCTCGCCCCTTGACTTCTCTGCGCGGCGCTCGTTAAGTTGGTGGGCTGCCACTGAAGTGGCGCTTGAGCTTTTTGACAATCGAAGTTGAGATCGAGGATGTGCGAGGCGAACTCGTTGATCCGAAGCCGTTCAGGGCATTCGGGGAGAGTTTAGACTGAACATTCTTGTGATTCGGACACGCTGTCTTCGCGATAGCGTGATGACAGCTGTTCGAGGAGCTATATCATCTTTTCATTCGTGGAGAGTTTGATCCTGGCTCAGGACGAACGCTGGCGGCGTGCTTAACACATGCAAGTCAAGGGGACCCGCAAGGGTAACCGGCGAACGGGTGCGTAACACGTG
>JANOCW010000089.1:0-6008 GCA_031412375.1 Gemmatimonadaceae bacterium
CCCTCCCTGCTCCACTCCCGCCCAGGCCAGCCTCGAGGTCAACGACGAAGGGCTGGTTGTCGCGGATCACCCGCGTGCGGCGCAAGTCAGCGCGCTCGGTTGGTCCACCCGCCAGCGTCAGAATCTGCAGGAGCGTGGTGCCGGGCTCGACGGGATACAGGTTCGGCGTGCGAACCTCACCATTGATGAACACCCGGATTTGCACCGAAACGGCAAAGTCGAGATTTGAAAGCGTCCCCGACATCGCTTCGGCAAACCGCTGGTGCAGTTGGGTCGGGGTATAACCCGCAACGCGAATGCTGCCGATCCCCGGAATGTTGACGAATCCGCGCACATCAATCAGAAAGCTGCCGCTTAGCTCCGGCTGCTTGTACACCAGCAGCGCGAGAAGGTCGCCAGGGCGTACGGTGCCGACATCCCGGGCAACGGAGTCAACGGGGGGCGTGGCCGGGAGCGGAGGAGGATTCTGGCCGCTCGACCCGCGCGGCACGAGGGATACCGTTGTGCACGCGAACAGACCGACGAGCGCCCAGATGCCTCGCCGTGTCATGACGGGGGCCATGTCTCAGGGATATCGAAATGCATACGTCGCAGAAAGGTGAGCACGAAGGTACGAGGCGCTTGCGGACGCGATGTGATTAGGCCGCTCCATGCGTGCCACTTCCACCGTGGCCCGAATCGGAAACTGAAGGCGGGTCATCTCTGCGGTGAAGTTCGCCAGAAGCGCCCGCTGAACAAGGGGTCGATCTACGGTCGCCGAGGGAAAGGTCTGCCCGGCATTCCCGACCGCCCCGACCGCTGGGCGGCGTTCAATCCGTTGCGCACCACGGCGCCACACCGCCCCGCCGGCGGACAGTCGCAGTTCCGCATTGGGCCAGATGTCGATCGACGCCTCGACCCGATCCGCGTCCGGTCCCAGCTCGGAACCAAGCGGGCGATCGATGTACTGGTAGACATCGGTATACAGCCCACGGAGATAGGTGTAGCTGTCGATGCGCTGGTACTCGACTTCGACGGAGCCCGGGAGCGGGCTTGCCCAACCCTGGCGGCCTTCCACCCGCCACCCCAGTTGATGCGGAGTGACCTCGCGGTCGGCCGCATCGATCTGAATGTCATCGACAATAAGTTCGCCAGTGAGCTGCGTCCGGCCGAATCGTGTCCGCACCGACCCGAACACGACCAGGTTGTCCCGGACTTCGCCGCCTTCGCGGCCAGCATCGTTCTGGGTCAACACATAGGGCATCAGGGGATTCGCATACCCCAGCTCGATGGTTCGGGAGCCGCGCGAAAGGAGGATCGTCTCGCCGACGCTCAGCTCCAGCGCACGCGACGGGCGCCACGTCAACGCGTGCGCCGCGATCGAGCGGTGGAAGCGTTGCGCCGGAGTGCCCGAGGGCAGCTCGGCGCGAGTGGTGTCGAGGACGACATCATCGAGCATGGCGTACAGCGCCCGTGCCTCGAAGTGCGTGGTGGACAGCGAGGCGGCGACGCGGTCGAGAGGTGGGCCCTGCGCCGACAGGAGCAGCGATTCGGTTCGATCACCGAACCAGGCTTCGCGGTCACGACCGATCGACAGGCTGATTGGACCGAAGGCGCCGGAGAACGTCGCCTCGGTGATGCCGACAACGCCTGAAGTCGACCGAAGCTGCCGGGCCCGAACGAGTGGATCGTTCCGAGAGTGCGACTGGGCGTACGCTTCGATCACGCCGACGGTACGCGGCGTCGGAGCGTAGCGCCCACGCACCCGGGCGATGCCGACGACCGGTGGGTCGCCTTGCGCCTTCGGCCTGAGATCCCTCCACAGCGGTCGGTACTCGTCTCGACCCAGTGCCGTGACGCGGGCTGTGACCGACCCGCCGACGTTGTAAATGCGATCCCTCAGGGGGGAGACGGCCGTGGTACCCGCCGCGCCTGCCGGTACCGCTCCCTTGGAGTCCACATCCGACCCGAAGCGCGCCGTCAGCGGGGCCACCAACCTCGGAGCGCACGTAGGGTCACTCGCGGCCCGCTGAACCGCGGACCGAACACGCGCGATGTCATAGGGTCGGAAGGCGGAAACGCGAGCTGGCGCGCACCCGCTGCGTTCGAGGCCCTCGAGGAGGATGTACGCAGGATCGTGGAGCGGCAGGGCGAGTGGCGGGCCCTGCGCAGCCACGGGCACCACGACACACAGAGTGAGCCCTGGGACAACGAGGCGAACCAGCCAGCGACGCCCCCTGTAGGCACTCGGCTTCTCGTGTCTACCGGTCTGAGGGCAAGGAATGGGACGACCCCTGGCTTCGGCCATGCGGGTGGAGTGGCGTCGTCACGGATCCAGGCGAAGAAGCGCGGAACCATGCGTGCGAAACGAACGACGCGCCAAGTCCCCGCGGTCGTCCGTGGCCGATGTCCGGCCCCGCGCCGGAAGTGCAAGGCACAGGCCAACCCGCGCACGGCCCTCGCGGCTAAATCACATCAGGGTCAGGATATACCGACATCCCCGGTGCCGCCTCCAGGCATTCGGGAGTCCCTTGGTGCCGACGATCGCCCCGCGCCGCCGCCAGTTGGAAAGGCCGCCTACGCGTGCGCCGAGAGCGCTACGACCCGCGCATGCCCCGGCTGGACGCGCGCCGTCGCATTTCGGGTGTCGACGACCAGCGGCGCGTGATCCACTACGAGACCGTAATCGACATTGTCATGATCCGTGACGATGACAACCGCATCGCACCCCGCCAGAATTTCGCGGGTCAGCGGAACACCGACGTGCTCGGTGCCTTCCTCGCGAATCCGGTCGACATATGGGTCGTGGAACGACACCTCGGCCCCACGCGCCTCCAGGAGCCGAATGACATCGAGCGCCGGACTCTCGCGCACGTCATCAATGTTCTTCTTGTAGGCAACACCGAGCACGAGCACTCGACTCCCGGTCACCGGTTTCCGGACATCGTTCAGCGCACGCGCCACCTTCTCGACCACGTAGTCCGGCATGTTGCTGTTGATCTCGCTGGCGAGATCAATGAAGCGCGTCTTGTAGTTCAGCGTCCGCATCTTCCACGCGAGGTAGTGCGGGTCGAGCGGGATGCAGTGCCCGCCGATTCCAGGGCCCGGCGTGAATTTCATGAAGCCGAACGGCTTCGAGCCTGCGGCTTCAATAACTTCCCACACATCGACGCCGAGACGGTCACAAACCATCGCCATCTCGTTCACCAGCCCGATGTTCACCGACCGGAAGGTGTTTTCGAGCAGCTTTACAAGCTCGGCCGCCTCAGGAGTCGATACGGGCACGATCGTGTCGATCGCCGCACCGTAGAGCGCCGACGCGAGATCGGTGCAGGCGGGAGTGATCCCGCCCACGACCTTCGGCGTGTTCTTGATGTTGTAGCGGGTGTTGCCGGGATCGACGCGCTCGGGACTGAACGCCAGGAACGCGTCGCGGCCGATCACCATTCCACAGGCTTCCATTCTTGGCTGCAGGAGCTCGCGCGTGGTTCCCGGATACGTCGTGCTCTCGAGCACGATCAGCAACCCCGGATGACAATGTCTCGCGACCGCGTCGACGCTGGCGAGCACATAGCGCATGTCCGGATCGCGAGTCTTCACCAGCGGGGTCGGCACGGCAATCAAGATGGCATCGGCAGTGGCCATCACGGACTCGTCAGTCGACGCTCGGAAGGTCCCCCGCTTGATCGCCTCCTGGAGCTCCCCGTCCGAGATATCCCGAATGTGCGACCGGCCTTGCATGAGCGCGCGGACCGTCTGCTCGTTGACATCGTAGCCATCGACCTTGAATCCGGCGCGCGCGAACTCGAGCGCGAGGGGGAGGCCCACGTAGCCGAGGCCGACGATGACGACGCGGGCGGACCGGTCGTTGATCCGCGAGAGAAGGAAGTCTCTCATGTCCGGGTTGGGCGCTGACATTCAGCTGATTCAGTCAGGGCGCGAGCGCGAAGACGAGATCGGTCCTAGCGGAAGAACGAACGCACGCCATCAATGACCTCGTCCCGCTGGGAACCGGTGAGCTCGGGAAACACGGGGAGCGACAACACCTCGGCGGCTGCCCGTTCCGACTCGGGCATGCTCCCACTGCGATACCCGAGATATGCGAAGCAGGGCTGGAGATGCAACGGCAACGGATAGTAGATCGACGTCCCGATGCCCTTCGCGGTGAGATGCTTCTGGAGCGCGTCTCTGCTCCCCGTGCGGACGGTGTACTGGTTGTAGATGCTCTCGTTCCGGGGATCGACGACGACAGGACGAATGTCGCCGATCCCGGCCAGGGCGCGGTCGTAATACGCGGCGTTGTCGCGACGCGCCGCACTCCACTTCCCCAGGTGAGGAAGTTTTGCCAGCAGGACTGCCGCCTGGAGGGCATCGAGTCGGCTATTGTAGCCGACCTCGTCATGATAGTACTGCCGCGCGCCCCCATGCACCCGAATGCGTCGCATGCGGGTCGCCAGGGCGTCGTCCTGGGTGACGATCATCCCGCCATCCCCGTAGCCGCCCAGATTCTTCGACGGAAAAAAGCTCAGTGTGCCGATCGTCGCGCACTGGCCGGCCATCGTCCACTTGCCGTCGATTTTCCGGCGGGCGCCGATCGACTGTGCGGCGTCCTCGATGACGGGGATGGACCCCACCGCCTTCGTGACGCTCTCGACCGCGGAGACCTGCCCGAAGAGGTCGACGGGGATCACCGCGCGCGTTCGCGGGGTGACCACGGCCTTCACGGCATCGGGGCTGATGTTGAGCGTCGCAGGATCGATGTCAACGAAGACGGGAGTCGCGCCGACGTTGTGGATGGTGCCGGCGGTCGCGAAGAAGGTGAACGGCGTCGTGATGACCTCGTCCCCACGACCGATGTCGAGCGCACGCATGGCGATCAGCAGCGCATCGGTGCCATTGGCGCAGCCGATCGCGTGCGCGGTACCAGACAGCTCGGCCACTGCACGCTCGAGGCTTTCGACCGGCTCGCCGAGGATGAACTTCTGGCTGTCGACGACCGCCATCATGGCCGCGACGACATCATCCCGAATGGTCTCGTGCTGTGCGCGCAGGTCGAGCAGGGGTACGGGCATTATCGGGGAGAGTGTTCCAATCGAGCGGTTAGTACACGCGAGAATGCCCACGCAGTGGCGAGCGAAGAAAAGTGCCGGTGCCCTGCCATGAAGTCAACGCGACGCCGAGCGCTCACCGCACCCCTCGACGCGTGGCGCCCACAGAGGCAAAACGCAGATTGGAGCAACACGACGCTTTCAGCGGCCGGCACGCAACGGCAACGGGACTTCGCGCCCGGTCTTCGCCGATTCGTAGATGCCGAGAATGAGCTCGAGCGACTTCCGCCCGGCGCGTCCATCCGTGTCGGCACTGGCCTCTCCGCGAAGCACCTTCAGCACGTTCCGGTAGTACCCCTCGTGACCAAAGCCGTAGACGTTGGGTGGAGTCGTGCTTGCCTGTTCCACGGCCTTGTCATCGTCATCATAATCGGAAAACAGCCAGTGCTCGACCTTGTTCACGGCGGTGCCGCCGATCTTCACCGTTCCCCGCTCGCCGAGGATCGTGATCGAGCCCTCGATGTTGCGCGGATAGGTGAGCATGGTGACTTCGATCGTGCCCAACGCCCCCGAGCGGAATTTGAGGACGGCCACGCCCGTGTCCTCCGTCTCGATGCGCCGCGCAAGCGTTGCGGTCTTGGCAATCACGCTCTCGACGGGGCCGACGAGCCACTGGATGAGATCGACGTAATGCGACGCCTGGTTCATGAAGGCGCCTCCGTCGAACTCCCACGTCCCGCGCCACGGGGCCTGATCGTAGTACTCTTGCGGTCGCGCCCACCGGACAGTGCAGTTCGCGAGGTAGATTCGGCCGAATCGCCCGCGATCCACTGCCCGCTTCAGCAGTTGCACGGGAGCGTTGAGTCGGTTCTGCTTCACCACGAAGAGGTGCACACCGGCCTCGTCACAGGCTCGCACGAGGGCGTCGGCCGCATCGAGGGAGATGGCCATCGGCTTCTCGGTGACGACGTGCTTCCCCGC
>JANOCW010000090.1:0-14084 GCA_031412375.1 Gemmatimonadaceae bacterium
CGCTCTACACGAGCCATGGCGTGTCGTACCTGCCCAGCGCGGGCGACCAGTTCTCGAGCCTCACTGATGTGACGAAGGCGCTCGAGCCCGAGCGCTTCACCAACTACGAAGCGGGAGCGAAGTGGGACGTCGCCGATCGCCACGCGATCACGACGGCGGCATACCGTCTCGACCGGACGAACACCCGCGCGCCCGATCCCGTCGATCCGGCACGGACGGTCCAGACCGGCAGCCAGCGGACGACCGGCATCGAGCTCACGGTCAACGGCAGCATCACTGCGGCGTGGCAGGTGGTCGCCGCGTACTCGAATCAGCGGGCGACGATCACGAGCACCACCGCCGCGGCGCTAACCGGGGCGAAGGTCCCGCTCGTCCCGCGGAACAGTCTCTCGGTGTGGAACAGGTACCAGCTCGGTCGGCGCATGGGAGTCGGGCTCGGCGTCGTCCACCGCGCCGACATGTTCGCCGCGCTCGACGACAAGGTGACGCTGCCCGGCTACACCGACGTGGATGGCGCCGTGTACCTCGGGCTGGGGCACGGTGTACGCGCGCAGCTGAACGTGGAGAACCTGTTCGATACCACGTACTACAACACGGCGCATAACAACAACAACATCACTCCCGGTTCGCGGCGGGCACTGCGCGTGTCGCTCGCCACCGATTTCTAGGACCCGGCCGTTCAGCGGCCGCCGGTCGCCTGTGGACGGGGGACGATGCCATCGAGGTTCGCGATCGTGTTGGCCATGACGGCCATCAGCGCGACGCAGCGAGCCATGTCGGCGGGGTCGATCTTGTCCGGCGTATCCGCGTCGGTGTGGTGGTACCAGAAATAACGCGAGACATCGACGTTGGGCGCGAGCGTGGGAACACCGGCAGCGTACAGCGGCGAGACATCGGCCTGCGGCCCGCCCGGTGCGACGGAATCGGCGCCAATGCGGGCGAGGAGCGGCGAGAGCTCACGCATCAGGGCGAACCCGGCTTCCGGTCCCGCGAAGAACAGTCCGTATGGCCGGAAGACTCCATTGTCCGACTCCATCGCGATGATGTGCTTGTCGAGCTCCCCGCGATGCGCATCGCGATACGCGGTGGCGCCCGCGAGTCCGATCTCCTCGTTCGTCCAGAGCACGACACGCACGGTGCGCCTGGGGCGGACGCCCTGCTTCCCGATCAGCCGCACGGCTTCCCATGCAGCGACGCTGCCGCCCGCGTCGTCCATTGCACCCTGCCCGACGTCCCACGAGTCGATGTGGCCACCGAGCACGATGATCTCCTCGGGCCGCTCCGAGCCGCGGATTTCGGCGACGATGTTGCGCGACCGCGCGGGCGGTAGTGTCCTCGCCGCCATCTTGAGCGTGACGACGATGCGCTCGCCGCGCTCCTGCATCCGGTGGAGCATCTCCGCGTCCTCGACGGTGAGGGCTGCTCCTGGAATGGGCGGAGCCACGCGGCCGGTATCGGCGTAGGAGAGGCCGCCCGTGTGCGGCGTCTGCAGGGAGCGCGGCGTCACCGAACGGACGAGTGCCGCAACCGCGCCGAACTTCGCGGCGGAGTCGGCGCCTGCCGCACGGTACTGGACTGCCCGCCCGTACGCAGCGAACGGCGGGAGCGTCGTGTCGAAGGGATGGTTGAACAGCACCATCTTCCCGCGGACATCGGCGCGGCGCGCCCGAAGCTCGGCGAAGTCACGAACGACGATCACCGGGGCCGTGATCCCCGATCGGGGAGTTCCGACGCTTCGACCCAGGCCGAGCATCCTCAGCGTCGCACGCCGCGGACTCACGAGCTCCGCTGACTCCGCACCACGCACCCAGTTGGTGACCATCACCGGCTCGGCGTGCACGTTCTCCAGTCCATCGCGTCGCATCTCCTCCATGATCCAGTCGAGTGCACGCTCGAGACTCGCGGATCCGCTCATGCGATGGCCGAACCTGTCGGCCAGGGTGCTCAGTCGCTTGTGCGCCGCACTGTCGGCGAGCGCTGCGTCGATCAGGCGGTCGGCGGCGGCGCGATGCGCATCGCTCGCGCGTTGTGCGTGGACGGACAGCGGTGGGAACAATGCGAGTACGAGCAGGATCGCGGAGAAGCGAGGGCGCATCGGGGGGCAAGGGAAGGAGGGTTTGTGGCGCATGCGGAATGGTAAACAGGCTCAACCGTGAAGACGCCGCATTCATGCTTGCGCTCTCGTCGCAGACCGTTATCGTCGAGCGCGGCATTCGGGGAGGTGAGCCCATGGTAGCAACCCGACAGGGCGACGTCATCCTGCTGAACCTTGGTGAGCAGCTGGTCGTGCGTGGCCAGCTGGACCTTCGCGAGGCGGTGGTCGAGGAGCTCGACAAAGGTGCGAAAAAGTTCGTGATCGACTTCTCCCGCACCGGCTACATTGACAGCGCCGGCCTCGGAGTCCTGATTTCGATCTCGAAGCAGGTTCGCTCCGAGGGCGGCGAGCTCTCCCTCACGAACCTGAACGAGGATCTCCGAAGCCTCTTCCATCTCACGAAGCTCGACACGTTGCTCGGCATCATCGAGCCAGGCACTGACAGGGCAGGCGCAGACTTTCCGAACTAGACATAGCGGTGGTGTTTCCGTGACCGTATGAGCAAGGCGTCGTCATTGCACGGTTGCTAGACCGGTGCTTTGATCGCAGGGTCGTAGGATCCAATACCGTAGGACGAGTCGCCCGCCTACCCTGTGGACTTGGCGTCAAGATCATTGCGACCTGCTCGTCGTGGACGTGCCGCGTCGAGCTACCTCGAACGTAGGAGTTGTGCCATGCGAGTTGGAACGCAATCGATCGTGCTCTCCGTCGTGGGTGCATTGTTTGCCGGTTCGCTGGAAGCGCAATCGCGTCCCCAGACGAGACAGGGCTTTGGAATCAGTTTTGGTTTGGGGGGCGGAAGTGCAGGGCTCTCATGTGATGGGTGCAACGACGACCGTGAAACCGGTTTGTCCGGCTATCTGCGAATCGGCGGCTACCTCCGGCCCAATTTATTTCTCGCTGGGGAGTCGAATGGGTGGGTCAAGAGTGAAGACGGACTGGACCAACAGACAGGTTTCCTGAGCGCCGTTGCCCAGTGGTATCCCCAAGCTGCAACCGGTTTCTACTTGAAAGGCGGCCTTGGGATTGCTCAGGGAAGTCTTGACGATGGAGTTGATGAAATCAGTTCGTCGGGGTTAGGAATGACGGTCGGCGGAGGTTATGATTTCCGATTGGGCCGCAATTTTTCCTTGACCCCTTATATCAACTACCTCCAATCCTTTGGGGCCGAGGCCGAGACGAACGGAACCAGCACAAACTTCAATCTCAATTTCAATGTGGTTCAGCTTGGGCTCGGCTTCACCTGGCACTGAGACCCAGCAGAGCGCTCTGCGAGCTGTGGCTGCGGGTGTCCGCTTCCGAGCCGAAGTCTCCGCAGGCTAGTTCAGCGTAAGGGGCACCACAAGAAAGCGCCTAGATCTCACCGATCTAGGCGCTCTTTCGTCGCCCAACGGCCGTCAGGTTGCAACGGATGTCCTCCCCAGGCAGTGAGCCGATGACGCCTGATCCCGCACCGCACACGTGTTGCTCGCTCACATCCCTCGCACCATGACGCGTCGACCCGTCCTTCGGTTTGCCCACCTCGCTGCAGCTTCGGGCAAGGTGCTCACCGCCGCACTTGCTCTGTTGCTCGCGTCCTGTGTCCACGCCGGGAAGGCGGTGTCGCGCACACCCTCCCCGTCTCCCGACTTCCGCATCGTTGTTCCAGCGACCGGTGAGGAGACCACTGCCGACCGGATGAACGCAATCCTGGTCCGGCTCGACGTGATCTTCTTCGGGGAGCAGCACGATGATCCGGAGACGCATCGGGCCGAGGCGAGCGTGCTCGAGGCGCTGGGACAGTCCGGTCGTCCAGTGATCGTCTCGCTCGAGATGTTCGAGCGCGATGTGCAGCCGGCGCTCGATGCCTACCTCGCCGGGCGAATGACCGAGGCCGATTTCCTCGCGACGTCCCGTCCCTGGCCGCGCTATGCCACCGACTATCGGCCGCTGGTCGAGCTGGCGAAGGAGCGAGGCTGGCCCGTGATCGCGGCCAACGTCCCGCGATCCATCGCGTCGGCGATCGGCCGGCGCGGCCTGGCCGCACTCGACAGCCTGTCGCCGGCCGAGCGATTACGTGCAGCGAGCGAGATCCGATGCCCGGACGATGGCTATCGCACACGATTCATGGAGCAGATGCGCTCGCACACTCCCGGTTCCGGGGCCACACCGCAAGCAGGGGACACGCTCCCGACCTCCGTCGCCGAACGATTCTATCTGTCGCAGTGCGCGAAGGACGAGACGATGGCCGAGTCGATCGTCGAAGCCCGGCGCCGTGCTCCGGGAAACGCCATCGTCATGCATTTCAACGGAGCCTTCCATAGCGACTTCGCCCTCGGCACGGCTGACCGCGTCCACCGTCGTGAGCCGGGGTGGGGAACCGCGGTGATCACGGCGATACCGGTGCCGGCGCCGGCGAGCGCCTCGGCCGGACAGCACGTCGGGCGCGCGAACTTCATCATCTTCACACGCGGGAAATAGCGCGGCTCAGGCTACCGCGCGTAGTACGCGTCGATGCAGAGCTTGATGAGCCGGTCGAGCAGCAGCTTCCGATCCTTCTCGTTCGGGATCGCCTTGACCTCGGGCATCTCTCCCCAGGTTCGCTTGAACGCCACGAGCATCCGCTCGGCGTAGATCTGCCGCGCTTGAGCCTCGCGCGCCAGGACCGCGAGGGCCTCGCACACGGGGCTCTCCTGCCGGGTCGCCACGTACGCCGACAGCGCCGTCCGTAGCAGATCGCGGGATTCCTGCGACGGGAACTGTCCACCCTCGGATTCGTCTGAACGATCCGGAGCCATCATTCGGGCCTTGACTCGAGGGACAGTGGCGTGACACGTGCGGACGGTTCCGTGATCCGGGAGGAGCGCGTTCGCGGTGCCTGGGTTGCCGAGCTGACGGGGAGCGTCAGGAGAGCGGGCTAGAATACGTCCGTTCCCCCGGCCGTGACAAGACCGGAATGGCACGATGAACGGAAATGGGGGACGCGGCCGGCTCCGTCGGCGCGCGCGGGCGGACGAAGCCGACGGGTGTGCGATGCTGGACGGGCTGGTGCTCATTCTCGTGCGTGACGTTCTCGGTGCCGGACTCTTCGCGGCCCTTGCCGAAGGAGCTGGACTGAAGCCGGCCTTTGCGTACGTCGGTGAACGCGCCGAGACCGCCACCGAGCGGCTCCGGCCGTCGTGCATCCTGCTCGAGTGCTATCATCCCGCGGCCCGTTCCGAGCAGTTCTTCGCTGCTGCAGCATCGTACGACTGTCGTGTGATTCTCTTCGCACCAGCGTCGCCGTGGGCCGACTGCGCGGAGATCGCCCGTACGCGCGGCGTCACCTTCGTTCATCCTGCGCCCGACGAGTCGCTGGCCGAGTTGGTCGCCGACGCGCTGGCGGAGTGACTACCACCGGCATGTCGGTCGAAACGATCAGATCGCCGCACCCTCATTCCCCATGCACCCCATGCGCAGAACGTCCGTCGGGTCCTGGCCCCTTCGCGCAACCTTCGCCGCCGCGCTCGCAGCGTGCACGAGCAGCGGCCCGAGCCGCCAATCGATCGGCGCGACGAACGACATCACCGTCCGCGAGGGCACGTCGATGGCCGTCGCCGTCTCACCCGATGGCGCTACGCTCGCCATCGATCTCCAGGGCAGCATCTGGACGCTTCCGGCGACGGGGGGTAATGCACGGCGAATCACGGCGGCCTTCGACGACGCACGCCAGCCGTCGTGGTCCCCGGACGGGCGATCGATCGCCTTTCAGGGCTTCCGTCACGGTTCGTACGACATCTTCACCGTCGCCGCGGACGGGAGTGGCGAGCGGAGGCTGACCACAGGCGAGTACGATGACCGCGAGCCGGCGTGGTCGCACGACGGTGCTCGCGTCGCGTTCTCCGCCGACCGGGATGCCAGCGGCAACTACGACATCTGGACCGTCGATGTTCGAAGCGGCGAGCTTCGGCAGGTCACGCGTGATCCGGCCAACGAGTACATGCCCACCTGGTCGCCGAACGATGCGGAGATCGCATTCATCTCCACGCGCGACGGCGGCCAGGTCGTCCGGACCCTCTCGCTCGCCAGCGGCGCCTCGCGCACGGTATCTCCGCCGGGTGTGCGCGCCGATGCGCCATCGTGGGGCCCGGGTGGCCGAATCGTGTATCACGTGACGGGAGCCGGTCAGACCAGCAGCCTCCACGCGGACGGAACGTCGCTCACGGGCGACGAGAACGCATTCCCGTTCCGTGTGGCGTGGACCTCACCGACGGACTTCTTCTACTCCGCGGACGGAAAGATCCACCACCGCTCGATCTCGGGTGGACGCGCGCGCATGATCGAGTTCGATGCGCACCTGACGGTGACGCCGGCGCGCTACACCCGCCGCGTTCGTGACCTCGATTCCCGCGCGCCGCGCCGGGTGCTCGGCATCGTCCTTCCTCGCATCTCCCCCGACGGCCGGAGCGTGGCGTTCGCGGCACTCGGCGACCTCTGGGTGATGCGCATCGGGGCAGCGCCGGAGAATCTGACGAAGGATCGGTTCCTCGACGCCGAGCCCGCGTGGTCGCCCGACGGCACTCGGCTCGTGTACTCGACCGATCGCGGCGGAGGATTGCTCAACCTCTGGATCCGCGACCTGCGCACCGGCCAGGCCAGACAGCTCACTCGTCTGCCGACGTCGGCCATGGGCGCCGCGTGGTCCCCCGACGGAACGCGATGCGCGTTCCTCGATGTCGATGCGATATGGCGTCGGGCGGCCATGTCGGTGGTCGACGTGGCGACGGGTGACGTCACGCGCATTCACCCGTCGAGCTTCGGCCCCGGAACGCCCACATGGTCGCCGGACGGAACGCGCATCGCGCTCGCCGCGCTCGCTCCCTACTCGACGCGCTTTCGCGAAGGCACCAACCAGGTCCTGAGCATTCCAGCGGCGAGCGGTGGGGGAGAGCCCGTCTGGTCCACGCCCGGTGCCCACTTCTCGATCGACTCCCGCGTGGGCGCCGGTCCGGTGTGGTCGCCTGACGGCTCGCGCATGGCTCTGGTGAACGACGGCGTGCTCACCCTGGTCACGGTATCCCCAACGGGACAGATCGTCGGCACACCTCGGCGTCTCACGACCGAGATGGCCCACGCGCCGAGCTGGACGGCGGATTCCCGTCAGCTCCTGTATCAGTCGATGGACAGGCTGCGACTGCTCGACGTCGAGCGCGGAACGGTGCGTGATGTTCCCCTCGAGCTGGCCTACGCTCCTGCGGTTCCGGCTACGCGCTTCCTCGTGCATGCCGGTCGCCTCGTCGATGGCACGAGCCCGGCCGCGCGAGCCGACATGGACATCACGATCGACGGGAATCGCATCCGCACCGTTGCGCCCCACCAGGATGCAGCGCATGCCGGCATCGACATCGTCGACGCATCGGGACTCACGGTCATGCCGGGCCTCATCGAGTTCCACACGCACCTGCAGAAGGACTACGGCGAGTCGCACGGCCGGGCGTGGCTCGCCTTCGGCATCACGACGGTGCGGAGTCCGGGCAGCACGCCGTACGAAGCTGTCGAGGACCGGGAGGCGGTCGATGCCGGCATCCGCCTCGGCCCCAGGGTGTTCGCGACGGGCTACCTCCTCGAATGGCAGCGCACCTACTACAAGATGGCGGTCGCCATCGCGAGCCAGCGCCACCTCGACATGGAGCTCGAGCGCGCCCGGGTGCTGGAACACGACTTCGTCAAGAGCTACGTCCGGATGCCGGATCCGATGCAGCGTCGCATCATCGAGTTCGCGCATTCGATCGGCGTCCCGGCAGCGTCGCACGAGATCTATCCGGCGTCGCTCGTCGGAATCGATGGTGTCGAGCATACGACGGGCACGAGCCGGCGTGGCTACTCGCCAAAGGCGGCGAACCTGGCGCGCAGCTACGCCGACGTCGCGGCCATCATTGGCGGCGCTGACCTGAGTTTCACGCCGACCCTGACGCTCTCTCCCACATGGTTGCGGCGGCTGGTCGACTCCGACGCATCGCTGGCCACGGATCCGCGCGTGGGACTGCTGCCGCCCTGGATGCGCGTGTCCTTCGCCGCTACCGCGGGCGACGGGAGTGGACCTGGGGGTGGGCGCGGTGGCGCAGGCGGCGCAGTTGAATCAGGCGCCGGAGCGGCCGGAGCGATGATCATGGCCGTCAGTCGCGCGGGAGGCCGAGTCGTCGCCGGGACCGACACACCGAATCCCGCGAACCTCCATGCAGAGCTCATGGCCTACGTTCTCGCGGGAATGACGCCATACCAGGCAATCCGCACCGCGACAGTCACCCCTGCGGCCGCGCTCCGGCTCGATGCAGGCAGCGTTCAGCCGGGAAAGCTGGCCGACCTCGTCATCGTCGATGGCAACCCGCTCGACGATATCAGCCATGCGCGCCGCGTGCGCCGGGTCATCGCCAACGGGCGCGTGGTCGAGATGAAGCAGCTTCTCACCGGCGTGCGATGACCACCGGCACGCCGGGCGTTCATCGCACGCGGTAGAGCGTCACCTCCGAACGGCCCTTGTCGCTCGTGAGCGCCGCGACGACACCCGGGACCATCGCCGCGTCGATCGTATGGCGCCCGGGGCCGTCACTCGAGTCGGGCAATGCCAACCGGGTCGCCCGACGCGCTCCGACATCCACGGTGGCCAGCGCGCGCGGCGCCAGGCGGCTACCGACGACGTGACCTGTCGCACCCACGCGCCAGAGATGGAACTCCCGCGGCAGCGTACCGAGCGCTGCAAGCGTCCGCCCATCCTCGATCCGCCAGACCGACATGCCCCTGGTGCCGCTCACAATGCAGAGAAGCGCGTTGCCGCGGCCGTCAGGGGTGCACTCGGGATTTCCGGGGACGGTGCCGATCCGCTCGCGCTCTCCGCGCGCTGCTCGCCAGATCTCCCAGTGATAGGGAAGGATCCCGAACCCCGCCAGCACTCCTCGACCGATTCCGCCACGGATGTTCACGGTCGCCGACAGGATGGTCCCATCAGCGGAGACAGACAGCGGTCGGCCGCCGAGCACTGCATACGATTCCCTGGCAATGACGAGGCTGTCGCTGTCTACGGACCCACGCACGATCACTACCTCACCAACGTCCCTGTCATGGCCAATGACGGACCACCGGCCAGTGCGCTGATCGACACTCAGCGTCGGCCCCGCCAGCGGCGGAAGCCTGCGCTGCCACGTCACCACGCTGTCCCGCTGCAAGTCCTCCGCGGTGATCACGAGCGAATCGCCCGGTGAGGCGAGCGTGCGCAGGACGAGCGCGCGCCGCTCGTCGAGGAACATCAGGCCGAGTGCCTCGATTGTCCGCGGTGGAGGTGCAGCACCGCCCGTCGCGTCGGCAACGGTGAACCGCCACGCAACGCCATTGTACCCGTCCTCGTCGTCGTAGGCACTCGATCGACGAGTCGGGTCGATGGTCTGAATGGCGACATGTCTCCCGTGCGGTGAGAGCTGTACGCGGAAACCGTGGCCCTCCGCCCCGATTCGCGTGATCACCTCCGCATTCGCCTCGGCCCAATCCAGCGATGCCGCTCGTGCTCCGTATGCCTGCGCCCCGATGAAAAGGAGCGCAGCTGCCGACACCAGCGCCACCTGCGCCAGACGGCGGTTGCGGCGTGGGTCCGCGCTGGCTGCCCAGCGCCAGGCGACCACGAGTGCCGCGACGCCGATCGTGATCGCGAGCGTCGTCACCACCCATGACAGCTGTCCGATCGGGCTGACGACTCCCTCGAGTGCGCTCGCCACGGCACGAGCCGTCATCAGCATCCCCAGTGCGCCGAGACTCCACGCACTGGGAAAAGCCAGCGCAAGGAGCAGCGGAATCCACGTCCACCCGAAATCCAGGGAGGCAACGGCAACCAATGCCGCGACCGCCGCGACCTTGCGTGCACTGCTGCGCCAGTTCGGCTGTGCGCGCGCCGCGAGCTGTCCGTCGAGCCGGTCCAGCGATCCCTGCGCCGCGGCGACGTCCTCGGCACGAAGGGGTACACTCGAGATCCGGCCTGCACGGTCACGCGCGTGAAGCGTGCGGCCGGTGCCAGCGACGGCGACGCGCAGCTCGGCGAGGTCCGCATAGGTCGTGGCCCGGTAGCTCGTCGCGTGTTCGCGGAGATCGGCGAGCGTCGGCGGATGCGCGTCATCGCCGGCTGGCTGGAGACCCGGTGATGGGTCGGGAGATGGGGACGCAGCCGGCACTCCCTCGAACCAGTAGATGCGTGTGGCATCGAGCACGACATAGGAGCCGGGCTCCGTCGAACGCAGGACGACAGGCTCGGTGAACGTCGATGGCGTGACGCCCGATGTCGCACGAAGCGATTGAATGCGGCGCGCGAGGCTCGGGTGGCTCGCCGAGCGCTCGAAGTCGTACGGCCAGCGGCGCGGGAGTCTCGAATAGTGATGGAGCTTGGTGAGTGCCCTGATCATGGGCTCGGGATCCCCGACGAGTTCCGCCGAGCGTCGGTCGCTCTCTGCTTCATGCGCCTGGCTGGCGGAAATTCGGTGCAGGAGCACCCCCAGCACGAGCATCGGCCACATCACGGCCACGGTGGCCGCCCACGTCGGCAGCGTGGCCATCAGGATCGGTGGCAGGATCATTCCGCCGAATACGAGGGACCATGTGATCAGGCGCAGCTTATGGAGGCGCCCCGGGTGGTAATGCTCGAGATGCGCGATCTCGTGCGCGAAGACGGCGGTGACTTCGTCTGCATCCAGGAGCTCGAGCAGTGAATCGCCGAAAGCGACGCCCGGCTGCCGGGTGGACGGAAGCGCGACCGCGTTCATGACGTAGCCGCCGCGGGCGCCATACCGGAACACCCGGGGCGGACGCGCCCCCGCCCGACGCACGATCTCATCCAGCCGCGGCTGAAGATCCGGTCGCTCCAATGGGGTTGCGCGGTGCAGCGCGACCCACACCCTCGCGAATCCGAGCTCCCATGTCAGCAGTCCCGCCGCGAGCAGGGTGGCGAACGCCGCGGCGCCCGCGAGTGGGCGATCCGGAGTCCAGCCATGCACCAGCGCGAGGACGATCTGCGGAGCGAATGCGAGCAACACCCAGAAGCCTGCGCTGGCCACGACGCTGAGAATGCTGTAGCGCGCGTAGTCCGCGAGGCCCCACGTCTCTCCAAAGAGCGCGCGGCGGAACGAGAAGCCGCCGACGATCCCGCCGAGGAGGAGCAGGGGCATCGTCCACATCCAGTGCTGCACTGCGAGAACGACGACGACTGCTCCGGCCACCACGAAAACGGCGGTGCGCCGCTGGGCCCAGGCGAGCAGCATCTCCGGAAATGCGGGATCGGAGGTGCGCGCGAGGAGCGCGCGTCCCGTCCACCAGGCGTGGACGCCGGGCACGAGCGCGACGGACGCTGCGAGGAGGGGCGAGAGGGCCATTGTCTACTGACGAACTCCGACCGGCGCGGGGAACGCCGGTGCCCTTGCGACCCATGGCGGGCACCGTATCGTTCACCGAAGTCCCGCCTGGGCACAGCGACCCGCCCAACCCTCTTTCCCTGACCGCCAACGATAGTGAGTTCGGATCATCACGCGTCCGGTCATTCCGCCGACGTGGAAGAACGGGGGCGACGGCGCGCAGTCGGGTGGGGTTCTGTCGAGCGGCAGCTGCCCCTGCTCATGACCGGTGTGCTTGCGATCATTCTCGCGCTTGCGCTGGTGATGGTTCACGCGACCCTGACCCAGTCGGCGAAGGACGTGGCGGCGCATCGCCTCGACGCCGCTGCCCGTCAGCTCGCCGGGACCTACGCCGGCGCATTCACCGTACAGAAGACGCGACTGCGCAGCGCCTCGCGCGATACGGCGATCGTGCGCGCGCTGACCGCCGCCTCCGATGCCGCCACCGCGTCACCTGCGCGCACGGCTCTGGATTCGACGCCAGCACAGGCCCGGCTCGCCAGGCTGTTCACCGCCGTGACGGACACAGGCCTCGCGGCGGAGCTCTGGACGGTGGACGGTCGGCGGGTGACGCACATCGGACGCGACCTCCGGTCGGATCTCTCGGTCGCTCCATCCGCGCCGGAAGCCGGAAACGTTCGCCTCCCCCACGATGGTCTCGTCGGACTCGCGCAAACGGACTCCGTGGAATTCGGCCGCCTGTACGTCGCGGACGGCCGCGTGTACTTCTGGGGCATCGCGCCCGTCGTCGATCAGGGGAGGCGGATCGGATACATCGCCCGCCAGTACCGCCTCGCGAATAGCGGCCAGGCCGAGCAGTTCATCCGCGGGCTGACGGACAGCGACATCGGACTGTATCTCCGCAGCGACGCGGCGGATGTCTGGTCGACGATGAGCGGCGGAGATGCGGAGCCACCCCGGTTGATCGACTCGACGTCCGGCGGCATTCTCGTATCGCGACCCGCCGTTGGCGAGTTGATGGCCGTCGAGCAGCCGATCGCCGGAACACCCCTCGTGCTCGAGCTCGAGATCCCCGTGGACTCCGTGCTCACGAGCACGCGCGGCACGCTGGTCAGGCTGGCGGTCATGGGCGTGCTGCTCACGCTCGTCGGCGGGCTCGTCTCGTGGCTCGTGAGCCGGCGATTCACGACGCCGCTCGCATCGCTCACCGGGGCGGCTGAAGCCTTCGCCCGTGGCGACTTCGGGACGCGGGTGCAGCCGCGTGGCGGCGATGAGTTGAAGCGTCTCGCGGTGAGCTTCAACCGGATGGTCGAGGACGTCGGTGCGTCTCGCGCCGAGCTGGAGATGCAGACTGTCGAAGCCGAGGCAGCCCGGACCGAGGCCGACAAGACGCGCGTGCAGGCCGAAGCGGCCAACCGCGCGAAGTCCGATTTCCTGCGGGTGATGTCGCACGAGCTGCGAACCCCGCTCAACGCGATCGGCGGCTACACCGAGCTGATGGAGCTCGAGCTGCGTGGCCCCATCAGCAACGAGCAGCGCCGGGACCTTGGGCGCATTCGTGCCAGCCAGCAGCACCTGCTCGGACTGATCAGCGGTGTGCTCGACCTCAGTCGCATCGAGAGCGGGCGCGTCGCATATCGCCTCGAATCAATCGCTGTCGATCCATTCCTTGCGGGAATCGACGACCTCGTCGGCCCGCAAACGGCGGCAAAGCTCGTCACGCTCGAGTACGTGCACGCTGCGCCCGGGCTCGCAATCATCGCCGATGCGGAGAAGCTGCGGCAGATCGTCCTCAACCTCATTTCCAACGCGATCCGCCACACCCCGGCCGCGGGACGCATTACGCTGTCCGCGGATGCGAGTACTGCCGAATCGGTGACCATCTCCGTGCGCGACACCGGTCCTGGAATCGCCGGCGATGCGCGCGCGCGCATCTTCGAGCCCATCGTGCAACTCGACCGCACGCTGACGAGTCTCCACGAGGGGCTCGGCCTCGGCCTGTCGATCAGTCGCGATCTCGCGAGGGGAATGGGAGGCGATCTCACCGTCGAAAGCCGCGTTGGCGAGGGCGCGCGCTTCACGCTGACCCTGCCCCGTGCGAGCGTGACGGACTCTTCGCCCGCCCGGCCGGTCTCCGGGGACTATCCCATGGTCGAGGGCCGGCCGGTCGGCTGAGCGGACGCCGGCGGCAGTCACGCGGGGGACGAACGGAGAAACGTCCGGGGTCGGAAGAGCCACTTCCGATCGCGAAGAGTTCCCCGGGAACTTCCGCGGCCGCGACGTATTGTCTCATCGAAGCTCGGCACTCGACGGAGTGATGAGCCCGGCACGGCCGCCCTGATCAGGTGTGCGACATGAGTGATGCCGAAGCAACGGAAGAGGCCGCGAGCGCTGGCGATGCATCGGATGAGCACGCACGCCAGCGCAAGGACGAAGCGTTCACGCGCGATGCCGTCACGTGCCTGCCGGACGTGACGCGGTTCGCCCGCGCACTCACCAGGGACAGCGCCGATGCCGATGACATCACCCAGGAAACCTTCCTCCGGGCGTACCGATTCTGGCACACGTTCGTGCCGGGCAGCGACTGCAGGCGGTGGCTGTTCACGATCTGTCGCAATGTCTTCCTGCGGAAGACGGAGCGGGAC
>JANOCW010000091.1:0-3178 GCA_031412375.1 Gemmatimonadaceae bacterium
GCGCCATCCTGAACGGCTCGCGCTGTCTCCGCTGCCTTGATCTCCGGAAGGTTCGCGCCGAGCGGAAATCCGATGACCGTGGCGACCTTCACCTGGGAGCCGCGAAGTCGCTCGACGCACAGCGGCACCCACACGGGATTCACGCACACCGCCGCGAAACGATGAGTCGCCGCTTCCGAGCAGAGTTTCTCGACTTCGGAGCGGGTCGCCTCCGGTTTCAATAAGGTGTGGTCGATGAAATCCGCGATGCGCGCCTGATCGCGGACGTAGGAAACGCCGGGGGGTGCCTTGGCGCTCGGCACTGGCGCACCGGCGGCATCGGCGGTGTGCGACCACGCTCCCGGCGCTGGCGTCGGTACCGTCGGCGCAGCCGCGTGGGGAGCGCCGCGTTTGGGAGCGTCGCGCCGCGCGAGCTCCGCGGCGATTCGCGCCGCGAGGCGGTCGAGGTCACTGCTCATCCGCCCGACTCGGCAGCGCCGAAGTCGATGACTCGCCTCACGCTCCCGACTCCGGAGCAATGTCGAGGTGATCGACCACTCCCACGATTACCGCCTGGACCGGGACGCGCTTGTCGTTGAACAGCGCACGCGCGGCGCCGCCCTCCTGTACGACGAGCACGCGCTCGCCGACGCCGACACCGATGACATCGAGGGCGATCACCTCAGCGCCCTCTTCCTTCCCATCGAGACCGAGCCGACGCACGAGCTGGAGCTTCTTTTCGCCAAGGTTCTCGTGTCGGTGCGTGGACACGACATCACCAACCACGCGAGCGATGAACACTCAGGCGCTCGCATCGCGGGGGTCGACTCGCTGGCCGTCGATGTTCAGCCAGTCGACCTTTCCGACGATCCCGGCATCCACCGCCGCGAACGGGTCGTCGAGCGTCATCCCCGCTTCACGCGATGTGATGAAGTACACCAGCTCCCCCGGCCCGACACCGACTCGGTCCACCGCGACGAGCGGTTTCCCCACCGCGGCCCCGGCCGCCGTCTCTGGCTGGATCCATTGCAGAGCCACCGCCGACAGCGTGTCCTGCTTGACCGTCGCCACGAGCCTGCCGACCACCCGCGCTATCTGCATTCGACGAAGATACGCCTCGCGCGCCGCAGCGCGCAAACGACGGAAAGACTGATCCCGCATGGTCCGCAAAGATCGTGTGAGGGAGCGAGCCGCCTAGGGGTGGCCGGGGTGCAACCGATGTCGCTCGTTGTTGCGAATGGCAACGATTCGTCGATCCTCGAACAGCTTCACGAGACCGGCTCCGGCGACGAAACCCCCGACGTGCGCCCATACGGCGACACCGCCGGACACCTCGGAATCCACCTGCATGAGCTCGGGCAGTCCGGTCACGACCTGCCAGAGAAACCACCACACCAGCACCAGCCACGCCTGGATGGAGATCACGCGAAAGAAGATCAGGAAGTAGAACAGCATCTTCACCCGCACGCGCGGATAAAGCACGAGGTAGGCGCCGAGGATGCCCGAGATGGCGCCAGAGGCGCCGACCGTCGGGATAGGCGAGGCGGGGTCGAGCGCCACATGTGCGCCGGCGGAGGCGACGCCGCAGATCAGGTAGAACAACAGGAACCTGAACCGGCCCATGCTGTCCTCGACATTGTTGCCAAACACCCAGAAAAAGAGTGCGTTGCCGAGGAGGTGGCCCCAGCCGCCGTGCAGGAACATCGACGTCACCGGTGTGAGGTTGTTTATCCACTGGTTGTCGATGATGCAGTATACGCCCGGCGAGAGCTGTATCCCGGAGCCGAGGGGCGCGAGGCGCGTGAGCTCGCCCGGTACGAGGCCATAATTGCAGACGCTGGCGGCGAGCACCTGAGTGTCGAACCCGGCCCCCTGCCCCACTGTCCACGCGGCGACGAGCACGGCGAGCAGGGCGTAGGTTACGACCGGAGCGCGAAGCGTCGGATTCTCATCGCCGATGGGAATCACGCGGTTCGTCCACTTTTCGAGGCCCGTGCCGATCCAGGCTGGCAGGTCCCTCGGGCCAGTACGGCCACGCTGTCACGGCACAACCCGATGGTGTCGATCAGGTACTGCCGATTTGGCCGGCTTCCACGGCCCCGCCCTTGCCACTGGTCTAACCCTCGGCGCCCGATCGCTCGGCGCAGGAAACCCTTTTTTTTTGAGGAAGCAATGGCTGACAAGGTCATCGGAATCGATCTGGGGACGACGAACTCGGTGGTGGCGGTGATGGAGGGTGGCGATCCGGTCGTGATCCCGAACGCCGAAGGCGGGCGCGTGACACCATCAGTCGTGGGTTTCACCAAGGATGGCGAGCGGCTCGTGGGACAGATTGCCAAGCGTCAGGCGGTCACGAATCCCACCAACACCGTGTTCTCCATCAAGCGCTTCATGGGCCGCAAGATCAGCGAGGTCCAGGAAGAGTCGAAGCGGGTTCCGTACAAGGTGCTCTCCGGTTCGAACGACCTGATTGCCGTCGAAGTTCAGGGCAAGCGTTACACGCCGCCCGAAGTCTCCGCGATGATTCTGCAAAAAATGAAGCAGACTGCCGAAGACTATCTCGGGCACAAGGTCGACAAGGCCGTCGTCACCGTTCCCGCATACTTCAACGATTCCCAGCGCCAGGCGACCAAGGACGCCGGCAAGATTGCGGGGCTGGATGTGCTGCGCATCATCAACGAGCCTACCGCGGCAGCGCTCGCCTACGGCCTCGACAAGAAGAAGGACGAGAAGATCGCCGTGTTCGACCTCGGCGGCGGCACCTATGACATCTCCGTCCTCGAGCTCTACGACGTCGAAGGCTCCCGCCAGTTCGAGGTCAAGTCGACCAATGGCGACACCCATCTCGGCGGCGACGACTTCGACCAGCGCGTGATCGACTGGCTGGTTGGCGAGTTCAAGCGCGATCAGGCCATCGACCTTTCCAAGGATCCGATGGCGCTTCAGCGGCTGAAGGAGGCCGGTGAGAAGGCGAAGATGGAGCTGTCCACGACGCAATCGACGGACATCAACCTTCCGTTCATCACCGCCGACCAGTCGGGCCCGAAGCACCTGAACTATTCGCTCACCCGGGCGAAGTTCGAGCAGCTCGTCGACGACCTCATTCAGCGCACGATTCCGCCGATGGAGCAGGCGCTCAAAGATGCCGGCCTCAAGCCGGGCGAGATCGACGAAGTGATTCTCGTTGGCGGCTCGACGC
>JANOCW010000092.1:0-26842 GCA_031412375.1 Gemmatimonadaceae bacterium
GCCCCCGCCGGGTGCAACACGTAGTCCGCCAGCTTCCCCGCCGCCGCCCGCGGATCCTCCGGCTGTATCCCCACCCGCAGCCGCGCGTACTCCTGCCCGCCCACCGCTCGCTCCACGCTCTTCAGCCCGTTGTGCCCTCCCGCACTCCCGCGCGCCCGCAGGCGATAGCTGCCGAGTGGCAGCGCGACTTCGTCGACGATCACCAGCAGGTCCGTCGCCGCCGCCCAGAATGGCCGCCGCATGTACGGCGCCAGCGCCTCCCCGCTCAGGTTCATGAACGTCTGCGGTTTGAGCAGTCGAACCATTTTCCCGTCAATGCGGGTCGTGGCCGAGATGCTCTTGCCGTCGCGTTTCCACCCCTCGAAACGCCAAACGTCGGCCAGGTGGTCGAGGACCCACCAGCCGACGTTGTGACGCGTGCGTTCGTATTCGCGCCCCGGATTCCCCAGCCCGACGATCAACTTCATCGGGGCGCCATCCGCTACTTCTTCTCGTCGCCGCCCTCGGCGTCGTCGTCATCCTTCTTCGCGCGAATGACCTCGGGCTCGGCGACGTCACCGACTGCCTCGACGCCGGCGGCCGGCGTCTCGATCGCGGCGCGCGGCACGCCGATCACGCACACCGTCGTTTCCGGATCGTCGAGCACCATCACGCCCTCGGGCAGCTTCACATCGCTGACGTGCAGCGAGTGGCCCATCTCGAGGTGCGAGACGTCGACGTCGATGTGGTTCGGAATGTTCGACGGATCGACTTCGATCTCGAGCTCGCGCATCACCTGGTCCATCACGCCGCCTTCCAGGCGGACGGCGTCCGGAATGCCGACCAGCACCAGCGGGATGCTCACCGTCACCTTCTCGCCGGCGACGAGCTCCTGGAAATCGACGTGCAGGATCTGGCGCTTGAAGGGATGGCGCTGGATCTCCCGGATCAGCGTCTTGGTGGCTCGGCCGCCATCCACGGCGAGCTCGATCACGGTGCTCTCGGCGGCGATCGATCCGAGGAGGCGATCGAGATCCTTCGCGTCGATGGCGAGCGACTGCGCCTGTCGCGCGTGCCCGTAGATGATTGCGGGCACCTGTCCGCTGCGACGAAGGGAACGCGCGACACCCTTGCCGGTGTCGGTGCGGGCGGACGCGCTCAGATTGACTGTGGCCATGACATACTCTCCAGGACGTTCATCATCATTCGAACAGCGAGCTCACGGACTGCTCGCTGTGGGTATACCGGATCGCCTTCGACAACAACTCCCCCACCGACAGCACCTTCAACCGGTCGAACCGCCGCTCGGCGGGGATCAGGACCGAGTCCGTCACCGTCACCTCGACGATCGGCGCCTCCTTCAGCCGCTCCACTGCCGGGCCGGACAGCAGCGCGTGCGTTGCGCACACGTAGATGTCACGGGCGCCGAGCGCCTTGAGTGCCCGCGCCGCCTCGGTCACCGTTCCCGCCGTATCGATCATGTCGTCGGGGATCAGGCAATCCTTCCCCTCGACCTCGCCGACCACGTTCAACACCTCGGACACGTTCTGACTCGGCCGGCGCTTGTCGATGATCGCCAGCGTGCCGTTGAGCCGCTTCGCGAACCCGCGCGCCATCTTCGCCGACCCCACATCCGGTGCGACCACCACCGGATCGTGCAACTGCTTCTTTCGGTAATGCGAGACGAGCACCGGCGCCGCGTAGAGGTGATCGACCGGGACGTCGAAGAACCCCTGCAACTGATGCTGGTGAAAGTCGATCCCCAGCACCCGGTCGGCACCCGCCGCCTCGATCATGTTTGCCATCAGCTTCGCGCCGATCGCGACCCGCGGTTGATCCTTGCGGTCCTGCCGCGAGTATCCGTAGTACGGCATGACGCACGTGATCCGCGCCGCCGATGCCCGTCGCGCGGCATCGATCAACAGCAACAGCTCGAGCACGTTCTCCGCAGGCGGATTCGTCGGCTGCACGATGAACACATCCTGCCCGCGAATGTTCTCATCGATCCGAACGAAGATCTCGCCGTCGGCGAAGCGCGACACCGTCGCCCTGCAGATCTCGACGCCGATCTGCTTCGCGATCTCCTCGGCGAGTGGACGGTTGCCCGTGCCCGAGAGAAGCTTGAACCCGTGTGCTGGTACCGACAGGCCGTCCATTAGAGCCTGAAAAGATAAGTGGGACGCGCCGAAGACGGAAGCGATGAGGTGGTGGAAGTTCCCCCGGTGCCCGCGGAGCCCTCCTCACGATCGCCCCACATTGCCCCTGGTGGATTCGAACCACCATTACCGGATCCAAAGACCGATGTCCTGCCATTGGACGAAGGGGCAGAGGGTCGGAAGCTACCGGGTCACGACCACATCCTCAACGGAGACGGCAGTCCGCGTCACAACTACGGCCGTGCCGGCAGGCTGCTCGCCCATATCCGGTGTGGGGGAGTCCGCACGGGCGATGACGAACACCGTCGAGCCAGACCCGGAGAGCTGGGCGACCAGGGGGTTTGCCGCCCGGGCGCTGGCCAGCGAGCGCGCGATGGCGGGATGCCTGCGGGTGACTTCCGTTTCGAAATCGTTGGAGGCAAGGACGGCGATCGAGTCCCAGTGTGCGAGATCGCCTGAGCTGAGCGCGCGGGCCTCGACCGTGTGCAACCCCCCGACACGCGCATCCGCGACCCAGCCGAAGGCCGCACCGGATGACACCCCGAACGGAAACGTCACCAACGACACGGGCATCGATGGCAGCGGGGCAAGCTCGAGGAGCCGGTGCCCCCGGCCCCAGCCGAGTGCCCAGGTCGCCTCGAGCGCCATGAACGGAACATCAGCCCCGAGCGTCGCAGCGATCTGCAGCAACTGCCCAGTGGGCAGGGGAGTCCGGGCGAGGGCGTTGAGCGCACGGAGCACCGCGCCCGCATCGGCGCTCCCACCGCCCAGCCCACCGCCCACAGGGATCCGTTTGTCGATCTCGATCGCGAACCCGGCGGGCCAACTTGCCGCGTCCGAGTATGCCACGGCAGCGCGATAGGCGAGGTTCGACTCCGCCGGGCCGATGTCGGCGCCCCGGCAATCAACGCTGCGCTGCCCGGCGGACGGGCGAACGGTGATGTCGTCCGCGAGGTCGAGGCGCGCGAACAGCGTCTCGAGAGCGTGATAGCCGGACGCCTCCCGCGCGAGGATCCGCAGGAAGAGGTTGATCTTGCCCTGAGCCCTCACCTTCGCGACGGCGTTCAAGACGCAGCAGCGGACCCGCTCGGTGAAGGACCGGGCGCCTTCCCGTCGGGTGACGCATCCTCAGGCGTGGAGACGCTGCGCAGATCCCCGAAACGCAGGTCGAGTCGGCCGAAGTAGAACAATCCGATCAGCGTGATGGGGATGAAGGTCAGGATGTGGTATCCGAATCCCCACGCGATCGCGTCGTTCTCCGAGACGCCGTACAGGACCAGCGAGATCTTGGCGACGTATTCGAAGATCCCGAAGAAACCGGGGCTGGACGGTGCCGCGACCGCGATGGCGAGCAGTCCCTGCACGACGAACGCCGAGAGCAGCGACGTCTCGATGCCCACCGCCCGAAACCCGCACCAGATGGCCAGCGCGTTGACGACCCAGTGCAGGACCGTCCAGAACAGCACGGCCGCGAACCGGCGTGGGTTCCGCAGGACGCCGAGCCCGTCGGCGAAGGCGCGAAGCGCGTCGCGTCCGCGCGCCTCGAAGCGGGGCGCGACCCGCCGGGAGAACGCTTCGAACAATCCAATCAACCGGGCGGGGAAGACAACAATCAGGTAGAGCACGGCGACCATCGCCACCATCCCGACCATCCCCAGCCCGACCCAGTTCGACAGCGGACGGCCCCCGACCAGGGTGGCCTGCGCGGCCGGGAGCTCCGTCATGCCGACGAACAACAGGCAGAGCAGGACGAGCGCATCGAACACCCGGTCCACCGCCAGCGACGCGAAGGCCGCTGCAAACCCGACTCTCGGGGTCTCGCGGGTCAGCGCAAACGCCCGCGCCGGCTCGCCCGCGCGCGCAGGGTACACGTTGTTCACCATCATCCCGATCGCGATCGCCCGCCAGAGCATGCCGAGGGGGAGGCCCGGTGCGACCGGATGGAGGATCAGTCGCCAGCGGACGGCGCGGAGCGGAAAGATCACCATTGCCCCGAGGACGGCGAGCGCCCACCAGGCTGGATTCGAGCGGCGGAGCACCTGCCACAGCTCCGCGACGTCGACGCCGCGCAGCGTCCAGTACAGAAACGCCACGCTGATCGCCATGCCGATCGCGCTGCGCCACGACATTCGCATCCCGATCAGTCCGCGACGGCGAGATCGAGAAGGTCGAACAGCTCGGCGAGCGCGTCCGGCGATGGCGCGCCACCGCCCTGCGCGATCTCCGACCGGAGCTCGCGCGCGCGGTCGAGCGCGCTGCGTCCACTGTACAACAGCGTTTGAATCGGCACGACCGTCTCGTCGACGAGTGGCACCGGTTGGCTCAGCGGGCGGCTCGACAGCGTCGAGAATCCAGCGATTCCGCTCTGGAGGAAGGTCTGAAGCTCGCGACCCGTCGGAGTCGGTTGGCGACCCTGCCGCACCGGCGCATGCGATGTCGCGGGCGTCAGGCCGCTCGAGGTCGATGCCGTGAGCTCGGCGATGCGCCGCAGCATCGCGGGCCGCGTCGTCGCCGGGTCGGCGAGCATGGCGGCGATCTCGCTGAGCGCGATCACCACGCGGGCATCCAGCGCAGGCCCACTCGGTGTCGGGCGGGCCAGCAGCCGGTCGGCGGCCCGCCCGAGGAAGCCCGCGAGCTCCCGCTGCCCGAAGCTGTCGGCGGCAGCCTGCAGGGCGCGGACGGCGCCGCGCAATGCGCGCCCGAGGCGACCGACGGCCGCAGAGTCCGGGGCCGCGGAGCATTCCACGATCAGCACGCGAAGATGTTCTGCCTGACTCACGACCTCGAGCCGGAAACGCTCGTCCGGCGTCGTCGGCGGATGCGGTGCCGACGTGACGACGTGCGGTCCCGCGTCCGCGAAGAACAATGATTCCACCGGCACAATTCGATCGGCAGCGCCCGGATCGTCATCGAGGGCGCTCGATGCGCGCATGAACTCGTCGATCTCGGGCGATGCGGGGTTCGGCCTCCCCCGCGTGGCCAACTCCTGCGCGGCATTCCGCAGCACGCGCGCTCCGGCCGTGAACAGCGCGAGCTGCGCGGCTCCTGGTGGCCCGTTTCCGAGCTCGACCGGTTTCGCGGCGCGTTCGAGCCCATCGACGACCTCGGCGAGCGGAGGCAGGTCCTTGAGCGTGGCGACGCCACGGAGCGCACGAAGCCGCCCCAGTGCGAGCGCGAACGCATCGCGCGCTGAAGGACGCGCGATGAAGGCGTCGAGCGCCGCAGCGATCTGGGTCGTCTCCGCCGCGAGGTAGCTCGCTCCGGTGCCCGCTGATACCGCGGGCGGTGGCGTCTGCGGCCGCTGGCCTGCGGGCGTGAAGCGTGCGAGCTCGGACAGCCGGCTCGAAACGCGCCGGTCCTCTGCGTCGCCCCAGGTGCGAACCGCGCGCAACAGGATCTTCAGGTCGTCGATCGCGGAGACCGCAGCGCCCTGCAGCGCGGGATCCCACTTGACCGAGCCATCGCGCATGCCTCGGCCGAGTCGCTCGAGATTCGCGGCGATCTCCGCGATGCCGAGGAGCCGCGCCATCGTCGCGCTGCCACGGAGCGAGCGGGCGCTGCGCGTGAAGGGGTCTGGATCGGGCGTGGCCCCGCCAGCTCGAGCGACGAGACCATCGAGTTGCTCGATGTAGTCGCTCGCCTCGAGTATGAAGAAATCCAGAAGCCCGGCCGGCGTGCTCATGTGCGCCTCGATGGTGTCAGCGGCCCGAAGTTAGGAGCGCGCCGCACGAGAATCAACGGACGACGCGTTTCGCGCGTCGTCCATGGCGCGGCGCATCTCGCGCACGGCTTCGCCGATGCCGACCATGATGGCGCGGCCAACGATCGAGTGGCCGATGTTCAGCTCCTCGATTTCCGGGATCGACGCCACGAGGCCGACGTTGGCCGTCGTGAGCCCGTGACCGGCATGGACGGCCAGGCCGACACTGCTCCCCTCGGCCGCCGCATCACCAAGCGCTGTGATGCTGCGCACATCGCGCGGATGATGCGCGTACTGACCCGTGTGCAGTTCAATGGCGTGGGCGCCGAGATCACGCGATCGGCGAACCGCGGCTGGCGACGGCGCGATGAACAGGCTGACGCGAATGCCTGCATCGCGCAGCCGCCGAATTCCCGCCTCCAGCGCGTCGGGTGCATGGGTCAGGTCGAGGCCACCCTCAGTCGTGATCTCCTCGCGACGCTCGGGGACGAGCGTGACCTGGTGCGGGCGGAGCGCCGCGGCGATGTCGAGCATCTCCGCCGTGCATGCCATTTCGAGATTCAGGAGCGTGCGTACCGCGCGAGCCAGGCGCGCGATGTCGTCATCCTGGATGTGGCGCCGATCTTCGCGAAGGTGTGCGGTGATGCCATCCGCACCTGCGTCCTCGCATGCGAGGGCAGCAGGCACGGGGTCGGGTTCATTCGATCGGCGCGCCTGCCGAACGGTCGCCACGTGATCGATGTTGATGTACAGACGCTGGTGGGTTGCTCGCATCATGGGCGCGGCTTAAGGTTCGCACTCACTGACTGGGCGGAGATGAGAATGAAACGGATCGTTCTGGCGCTGGTGCTGCTCGCAGGCTGCAAGTCGGCGGCACCGCGCGAAGGAACCGAGGTAACTGGCGCTGCAACGCCGCAGGCTGCTGTCGACCGGCTGCTTGCCGCGATCCGCGCGCAGGACCTCCAGGCGCTCGGCGCCGTATGGGGCGACAAGCGCGGGTCTGCGCGCGAGATCATGCAGCGTGATGAGTATGACCAGCGCGTGATCGTCATGCAGTGCTACTTCAGCCACGACCAGGCACGGATCGTCAGCGGCCCGACGACCAAGGTCGACACGGTGCTTTTCAATCTCGAGCTGTCGAAGGGGCAGATGCGAGCGGCGACCACGGCCAAGACGCTGCAGGGCCCCGGGTCGCGGTGGTATGTCCTTGCCCTGGACCCGGTTCCGAGGGGCTTCTGCAACCGGTGAGGGTACCGTTGGAAACTCACGGCGGGCCGCGTGGGTTAGTATTCGGAGAGCTCGACGAGGATACCGCCCGTCGTCGAGGGGTGCAGGAAGGCGATGCGCTTGCCTTCGGCGCCGAGTCGCGGGGTTTCGTCGATCAGTTTCAGGCCCGCGGTCCGACACCGGTCGAGCGTTTCGTCGAGGTCGTCAACGGCGAAGCAGATGTGGTGGATGCCAGCGCCGCGCCGCGAGACGAATTTGCCGATCGGCGTTTCCGGGCCTGTCGCTTCGAGAAGCTCGACCAGCGATTCACCGGCCTCGAGCCCGACGATCGTGGCTCCGTCGGAGTCGTCGAGATCGGCCTCGGGGAGACGGAGGATGTCGCGACAGAACGGCAGGAGATCGCCGATGGACCGGACCGCAATGCCCACGTGGGCGATCCGCGTACCCCGGCGGGCAGACGATGGCATGGGACTCGCGCTCTCCTCCAGTGGTGAGCGCTCAAACCTAACTCATTCCCGCGGCGACGCCGCCGCGGGTGCTGGAGGTCAACGATGTCGAACGCTGTAGCGGTGACGGACGCGAACTTCGAGGCCGAGATCGAGAAGCACGAAGGGCTCGCCGTGGTGGATTTCTGGGCGACCTGGTGCGGCCCCTGCCGGATGATCGGGCCAATCATCGACCAGCTTGCGGCCGACTACGCCGGGAAGGCGAAAGTCGCGAAGCTCGACGTCGACAGCAACATCAAGACGGCGTCGAAGTTCAACGTTCGCTCGATCCCGACGATTCTCTTCTTCAAGGACGGGAAGCTCGTCGATCAGGTCGTCGGCGCCGTGCAGAAGCCTGCGCTGGAAATGAAGTTCAAGCAGCACGCGTCCGCGTCCCCCGCTTCCACAGGCTCAGTCCCAGCGGCCTGATCAGCATTGCGGCCACTTCGGCCCAGTCGCATTTTTGCCTGGAAGATCGCCTCTTCCAGGCATTCTTGTTCCCGCCCCCATGCCAGCGCCGATTTCCAGCCTGCGCTTCCCGTACGATCGCGTCCTTCTGCAGAGAACGAAGCTCGCCTACGTCCACCTCTCGCATCTGCTCACCGATGCGAAGCGTGACCGATCGGCGCGCATCTTCGGCTACGTCGCCATCTGGCTGCCGGAAGAACTGGTCGTGCTCTACATCCAGGAGGGGGAGGTCGTCAACGCCACGCGTACGGGCGGCGAGCGCCGCGAGGCCGCGGCCATCGCCGAGGCGCTCGCGCTGGTTCCGCCCGAGCCCGAGCTTGGCGAAATCTGCTTCCATGAATGTTCCGATGAGCAGCTCGCCTGCATGTTTGTCGCGCTCACTACGACGCCGATCCTGTGGCCGAGCGAGCTGACGCCGACCGACAGGGCAGCGCTCTTTCCGTATCTGATGTCGACGACCTTCGACGGCATGATCGAGATCTCCGCCGCCGGTCTGGTGAACTACCTCATCGTCCGCGATGGTGAGGTGGAGCGCGCCTTCATCTACGGGCGCGCAGCCCTGACACCCGACGAGGCGGTGGAAAGGCTGTTCGGCGACCCGCGCGGCGTTCCGCTGGTCGTTCGGCGCTGGGAAATTCCGCCGGCCCTCCCGGTACAGGCGTCGCCCGGGCTGATCCGTGCGTATCGTGAGCTGGCGGTCAATCTCGTACGGCGACTCGCGGCCAACGGTCAGGAGAGTGCGCCGTTGCTCGCCGAGCAGGCGCGGCAGAAGCTCATTCCCGTCCATTCGGCGCTTCGCCATTTCACCGTGGGAGAGCGCCCGATGCGCGATCCCTCGGAGGATGCCGAGCTCGTGACGACGGCGGTGGCCGTGTGGCTGACGGAGCTGATCTGGGCGGGCATGGACCAGGATGAGCTGACTCCCGAAAAGCTGCTCGGAGACATCACGCGCGAGCGGCGGCATCTCTTCCAGTCGGCCGGGTTCTTCGACCGGTTGCCGTGGGAAATCGAGTGGTAGACGAGAGCGCTCCCCCCGGGCTCTACGTCGTCAGCACCCCCATCGGTAACATGGGGGATTTTTCTTTTCGGGCAGTGGAGACGCTCCGCTCGGTTGCCGTCGTTCTTGCGGAGGACACCCGGCATTCGCGTCACCTCCTGGAGCGCTACGCCATTCGCACCACGCTCGTGGCCTACCACGAGCACAATGAAGCGCGGTCGCTGCCAAGGCTCGTCGAGCGCCTCGTGGCGGGGGAATCGATGGCACTGATCACGGATGCGGGGACGCCGATCGTGTCCGATCCGGGTGCCCGTCTGGTGCGTGCGGCGATCGATGCCGGAGTGCGAGTGTTCCCTGTGCCGGGGGCGTCCGCACTCCTCGCCGCGATCGTGGCGAGCGGAATTGCCGCTGACCGGTTCACCTTTCTCGGATTCCTGCCTCGAAAGGGCCGCGAGCGGCGTGATGCGCTGCAGCTCATTGGGGAGGCGGAACACGCGGTCGTGGTCTACGAAGCGCCCTCCAGAGTCGCTGATACGTTGTCCGAGATCGCCGAGCTCGGCGCGCCCGATCGCGAAGCCGCCGTTGCGCGAGAGCTGACCAAGCACTTCGAGGACATCCGTCGCGGAACGGTCAGCGCGCTGGCGGCGTACTACAAGGAAGCCCCGCCGCGCGGAGAGGTCGTCATCGTCGTCGACCGGGCGCCACCCATGGTAGCCACCGAGGAGTCTCTCCGCCCCGAGGTTGCCCGGATGCGGGTGGAAGGTCATTCCACACGGGAGATCATCTCCGCACTCATGCGCGGAGGTGCCTCGCGAAACGTTGCCTACCGACTGGCCCATGAGGGATGACGCGCACCCGACCGATTCTCGTCCTTGCTGCTCTTGCGGTGATCGCCGTGGTCGCACACGCCGCGGCTCCACGGCTCACGATCGCGCGGTTGCAATACGACGGCGGTGGTGACTGGTATGCGAATCCGTCGAGCCTGCCGAACCTGTTGACCGCGATTGCGACGCGCACGTCGCTCGCGGTGGAGCGGACGGAAGCGCGCGTTACGCTGACGAGCGATCGGCTCTGGGATTATCCCTATCTGTACATCACCGGTCACGGCAACATCAAGCTCACGGACGCCGAAGTGGCCAGGCTCCGTGAGTACGTCGTCCGCGGAGGGTTTCTGCATGCCGACGACAACTACGGGCTCGACGAGAGCTTTCGACGCGAGATCGCGCGAGTCTTCCCCGACCGCCCGCTGGTCGATGTGCCGCTCGGCCATCCGATCTACAACGTCGTCTACCCCTTCCCGAAGGGAATTCCCAAAGTGCACGAGCACGACGGCAAGCCGCCGCGGGGCTTCGGCATCTTTCTCGGCGAGCGGCTCGCCGTGTATTACAGTTACGAGAGCGATCTCGGGAATGGATGGGAGGATGCGTCCGTGCACAACGATCCCCCCGAGATCCACGAGGCCGCGCTCCGGATGGGAGTGAACCTGTTCGTCTACGCCGTGACCAGCCGAGCGTATCCATGACCGTCATCGAGCTGGTGGACAGGGAGCGTGCGCGCCTCCGCGCGGCGATGGCGCTCGTCGGACTCGCGCTCGCGGGTGGCATTGGAGCGGCGATACTCGCTGTTGCGACGCTGGGCCTCGGGGGAGCGCGGTGGATCGCGTTCCCACGGCCGCTGCCGGTCGCGGCCTGGGTGGTGGTTGCCGTGCTTGGCGCCGTCGTCGCATGGTGGACGATGCGGCGTGTCGCCCGCAGTGCGTCGCGCTCCGCTGTCGCGACCGAGATCGAGCGCGAGCGCGCGCTGCGCAGCGGGTCCCTGCGCGGTGCACTCGAGGTCGCGGATTCCGGAACGCTTGGCCGGCGGGGGGCCGAGCAGCTGGGCGCGAGCCTCCGGCGGCAGGGTGCCGCGCTCGTGCCCAACCTGCAGCGCCGCGCGCGGTGGCGCGCACTTGCGGGCGCGGCCGGTGCGCTCGTCGCGATCGCGACGCTCGCCGCTGCACGCACGGCGAGCCCGGACGGATGGCGCGCACTTACGCATCCGGTCGCGGCGTGGCGAGGGACGCTCGCGTCGCCGCTGCGCGTCATCGCGCCGCGAATGGTGCTGCGGGGGGAGCGAGTTCCCATTCGAATCGAGGCTCCTGGTCGGCGAGCCGTGATGCTGCGTCAGCGCGCGACCGGCAGCCCTTGGCGGGAGTCGCGCCACGCCGTTCCGGACACCGCGGTGCAGGTACTCCTCGGTCCGGTGGACGCAGACCTGATGCTGGTCGTGGGCGATGGCCGGACGATCAGCGACACGGCGTTCATCCGGGTCACGGATCGGCCGTTCGTCGGCGATGTGTCGATACGGGCACGCTTCCCCGGCTATCTCCGCCGTGCAGAGGAAGTCGTGCCGGTAGGCGAGCCGGCGCGCCTGCCCCGCGGAACGGTGCTCTCGATCTCCGGTCATGCATCGACGGCGCTGGAATCGGTACGGCTCGCGCGCGGCGCAGACACCGTCCGCTTCGAGGTCGACGGTCACTCCTTCGGGGGCCGGCTGGTCGCGGACGAGACTGGCCGCTGGACATGGATGGCGATCGGTCTCACGGCCGCGATCGCCGACCTCCCCGCACCGCTCGATGTGGACGTCATTGCGGATTCGGCGCCGCGCATCGAGATCGTCTCTCCTGCGAGCGACACGCTCGTCACGGCTCGCGATACGGTCGATCTCAGCATCACCGCCGTCGACGACCACGCGCTTGCGTCGGTCGCGATCCGCAGCTGGCGCCAACCCGCCTCGGGGCGTCCACAGCCCGTGAGTGAACTGCGCCTCGCCCAGCCAGGGACGGGGCAATGGTCCGGCGTCACGCGACTGGACCTCGGCAGTCGGGGGCTGCAACCGGGAGATGCCCTCCACCTCGTCGCAGTGGCGCTCGATGCATCGCCGTGGGCACAGTCGGCGTCGAGCCGTGAGCTCGTCATCCGAATCCCCACCAAGTCGGAACAACGCGAGATGGCGAGGGACGCCTCAGACTCGGCCGTCGCCGAAGCCCTCGCCGCCGTGAGTGCGCAGCGCGATCTCGAACGTCGCACCGCAGAGGCGTCGCGCACGCGCGGGCAACGGAGCACTGAGGCGCAGTCCCCGTCCGGGTCGAATGCGGCGGACGCAAAGCCGCTGTCGTTCGAGCAGGCGGAGAAGGCGCGAGCGCTGGGTGCGGAGCAGCGCGCGATGCAGGAGCAGGTCGAGCAGCTGCAGAAAGCCGCAGCCGCGATGGAGGAGCAGCTCAGGCAGGCGGGCGCCCTCGACAGCGGGCTGGCCTCGCGTCTCGCGGAAGCGCGCGCCCTCCTCGCTCAGGCGTTGACCCCCGAGCTCGCCGCGCAGATGCGGAAGCTCGAGGACGCGCTGCGAAAGCTGTCGGCGGATGACGCCCAGGGTGCGCTCAGCGATCTTCGCGAGCAGCAGCAGCGCCTTCGGGAGCAGCTCGAACGAAGCGCCGAGATGCTGAAGCGTGCAGCGCTCGAAGGCAACATGCAGACGTTGCGCGACGAAGCGAAGGAGCTCGCCGCCGAAGAACGTGCGCTCGCCGATTCCCTGCAGGAGGGGCAGCAGCGACAGCATCCGGACACGGGGGGCGCCGGCCGCAAGGAACAGGCGAAGAATCTGGAGGAGCGCTCGCGCGAGCTGTCGAAGGATGTGGCACAGTTGTCCGAACGGCTGACGCAGGAGAAGGCGGAGACCGGGGCGAAGAAGACCAGCGATGCGGGCAAGCAGGCGGAGCAGTCCGCCGCGGCGATGGAGCGCGCGGCAAAGGCAATGGCGCAGGAGCGGAAGGCGTCGGAGGAGCAGAAGTCCCCCTCGGCGCAGAAGGCTGGTGAGTCGAAGCCGGGCGAGCAGAAAGCCGGCGAGCAGAATGCCGGCGGGCAGAAAGCCGGCGGGCAGAAAGGCGGCGAGCAGCAAGACGGCGAGCAGAAAGGCGGCGGGCAGAAAGCTGGCGAGCAGCAAGGGGCGCAGGCCGCGAATGAGGCGGCGGATGCGATGGAGAGCGCCGCACAGCAGCTCGCCGATGCGCGCAAGTCGCAGATCGACGAATGGAAATCCGAGCTGACCGGCGAGCTCGATCAATCCATTCAGGAGATGTTGCAGCTTGCGCGGCAGCAGGAGCAGCTCGAGCAGCAGGTAAAGCAGGGCACCGATCCGTCGGCGATTCGAGGCGAGCAGGGCGCCCTGCAAGCCGGCGTGCAGAAAGCCGGCGAACGTCTCGAGCAGGCAGGCCAGAAATCATCCCTGCTGTCCCCCCAGTCGAAGCGCGCAGCGGGTGAAGCCCAGCGCAAGGTCGAGCAGGCGACGCGCGAAGTGAGCGAGCCGCGGTCGAGCGGGCAGACCGCGAGCGCCATGCGCGAGGCCGCCGAGGCGTTGAATCGGACAGCGGCATCACTCGTCCGGGATCGCGAGCGCGCCAACAACGCGACGTCCGCGTCCGGATTCGCCGAGATGCTCGAGCAGATGCAGGAGATGGCGCAGCGCCAGGGTGGTGTGAACGCGCAGGCACTGAGTCTCCTCCAGTCGGGCATGGGAACACCCCAGGCGCAGGCACAGGCCCGTGAGCTGGCGAAGCAGCAGCGCGGCGTCGCCCGCGACCTGAACCAGATCGGCGATGCAACGGGTACGTCGGACGATCTCGCGCGCGAAGCGCAGCGCATCGCCGAGGCGCTCGATGCCGGGAGACTCGATCCTGCCACCGTCCAGCGCCAGCAGCAGCTGTTCCGCCGCATGCTCGATGCTGGTCGAACGCTCGAGCAGAATGAGCGTGACGAGAACGGCAAGCGCGAAGCGCAAGCCGCGCGCGAGCGTGACGGCGTGGCGCCGCAGGCGGCCGAGCGTGGTCGTGAGGCGGTGCGTTTCCGCGAGCCCACGTGGAACGAGCTGCGGGGACTCACGCCGGAGGAGCGCCGCGCGGTGCTGGAGTACTTCAAGCGGATCAACGGTGGTGGCAATCCGTAGTTCGCTCGCGATCGTTGCGGCGGCGATCATTGCCGCGCCGGCTGTCGCGCAGGCGCAGGACGATCCGTACGTGCGCGCCATGGATCTCGAGTACGCCGCGAAGTATCGGGAGGCGGTCGGCGCGTTTCGGGCCGCGCTCGCCGGGCCGAACTTCGTTGCGGCGATGCTGGGGCTCGAGCGGTCGTATGCCGCGGTGGGTCGAACCGACTCAGTCGTTCCGGTCATCGATTCCGTGATTCGCGCGCGGCCTCGCGAGGCAACGTTCCGCAGCATCCAGCTCCGGACGCTCCAGACGCTCGGCCGGACGGTCGAGGCCCGCGACGCCTTCGAACGGTGGGTCAGGGACTTTCCGCGAGACGCGCTGCCCTACCGCGAGTACGCACGCTTGCTGATCGACGCGGGCCGCCCACAAGGCGCGGACACGGTGCTCCTTCGAGCGCAACGACTGCTCGGCGGTACGCGCGACCTGCAGATGGAGATTGCGCAGACTCGCGCGGCCCTGGGTCTGTGGGAGATGTCGGCACAGGCATGGCGCGAAGCGATTCATGGAGCCGCCTACCTCGAGCGAGCCGCGGTGTTCGCGCTCGCCCCGACGCCCGAAGCGACACGCCCCGCGGTGCGAGCGGTCCTCCTCGCCTTGCCGGTGGAGCCGCTGCCGCGACAGGTGCTCGCGTCGCTCGAGCTCGGGTGGGGGTTCCCGCGTGAGGCATGGACCGCCCTGCGTGACCTGCCCCCTGGGGATAGCGTCGCCGGAGCATGGCGGTCCTTCGCCGATCGGGCCGAAGGTGTGGACGCGTGGCTCATCGCGCGCGATGCGCTGGTCGCCGTGATCGACTGGCAAATGTCGACGGAGCTTGCCGTGCGTGCAGCGCAGGCGGCGCTGAACGGCGGCGATGCGGCGTCCGCCCTCCTCATTGCCGAGCGCACCGTCGCGGCACTGAAGGATTCCGCGAGTGTCGCGGGTCCGATCACCCTCGTGCAGGTCCGCGCCCTGTCGGCACTCGGCCGCCCAGCGGAGGCGGCTCGTGTCGGCGACGCGTACGGACAGTGGCTCACGCCGGCGCAGCGTGATGCCGTGCGCCGCGCGGTCACGTGGGGATGGGTTCGCGGTGGTGACGTGGCCCGTGCACGCGCCGCGCTCGTCGCAATGGGCACGGAGGAGGAGGACGAGGTCACGGGCTGGCTCGCCCTCTACGACGGTGACCTCAAGACGGCACGTGCTGTCCTGCGCACGGGAACGACGACCGCCGATGCCGTCCTCGCGATGGCACTCCTCACGCGCACGCGTGTAGAGCAGGCGCCGCTCGTCGGACGCGCGTTTCTCGATCTCGCGCGGGGCGACAGTGCGGCCGCGGCAGCGGGTTTCGAGGCCGCCGCGGCATCGGTTCCCGATGCTGCGGCGCTGATGGTGTCCCTGGCGGCGCGGCTGCACGCCGCACGACGGGATCACGATCGTGCGGTCACCCTGTGGCAGCGCATCGTCGAACGGTATCCCGAATCACCGGAAGCGGCGGAGGCGAACCTCGACTGGGCTCGCGTGCTGCGCGCCGGTGGCGACGTGCGCGGCGCCGTCCTACGACTGGAGCACCTGATCATCACCTATCCGCAGAGCGCACTCATCCCCCAGGCCCGCCGCGAGCTCGACCTCGCGCGGCGCGCCATTCCGCCGAGCGCCGTTTAGTGCGAACGACGGTGCACGCGCCGCTCGTTCGCCGCACGCTGCTCGTGCTGCTCCTCGCCCTTCCGGGGGCGGCCGGGGCACAACAGCTCCTCGTTCCCATGGACGACCGCCAGCAGAACCACCTGAAGGCTTACGGTCTCACGTACCACGCCCTCAAGAACGGGATGAAGGGGGAATGGCTGCTGAACTACCGGGGTGGGTCGTTCCTGCTGCCCGCCGACGCAACGCTGCAGCGCAAGGCGGCGCTCGACGGCGTCTCGATCGAGCGGGTAACCGCCGGCCAGGTCGCGGCGATCCGCGCCGAGATCGCCGGTGCCAACATGGAAGCGGTCCCCCTCGAGAAGGCGCCGACCGTCGCCATCTACACGCCTCCCCAATCGCCGCCGTGGGATGATGCCGTGACGCTCGCGCTCCAGTACGCCGGCATCGAGTACACCACGGTGTGGGACGACGACGTCATCAAGGGCGATCTCACGAAATACGACTGGCTGCACCTGCACCACGAGGATTTCACGGGGCAGATGAACAAGTTCTACATCGCCTACCGTGGAGCACCCTGGTTCACGGAGCAGGTGGCACGCGGGAACGAAACCGCTCGCGCGCTTGGCTTCGCGAGCATTCCCGCGCTGAAGAAGTCGGTGGCCGACGGCATACGCGGCTTCGTCGAACGCGGCGGATTTCTCTTCGCGATGTGTGGAGCGACGGAGACGCTGGAGCTCGCCATCGCCGGTCATCGCGTCGACATCGCCGGTGAGTTCGCCGATGGCACTCCGGTGGATGATCGCGCGGATTCGAAGATGGATTGGGATCGAGCGCTGGCCTTCCGTAACGCGCGGCTCGAGCCGTCACCCTACATCAACTCGATGAGCGACATCGACGGGCACCAGGTGAACGTGCAGGGCCGCCGCCAGCCGCTGAGCGCATTCACCCTGTTCGGCTTCTCGGCGAAGTTCGATCCCGTTGCGGCGATGCTCGTGCAGAATCACCGCAACGTGATCGCCGATTTCTATGGCGTGACGACGAGCTTCACCCGCGCGACGCTCAAGCCCGGCGTCACGGTGCTGGGCTACGAGGAATCGACGCCCTGGGTCAAGTACATCCGCGGGGACTACGGCAAGGGATCGTGGGCATTCCTCGGCGGACACGATCCCGAGGATCCGCAGCACGCGATCGGAAATCCGCCGACCGACCTCTCGCTCCGTCCGAACTCGCCGGGGTACCGGCTGATCCTGAACAACGTGCTTTTCCCGGCGGCCAAGAAGAAGCCCCGCAAGACCTGACGCCCCGCCCGGAATCAGTCGTGGTGGCCCGTGTATCGCTCTCGCCGTCGGCGTCGGCGGCCATGCGTGCAACGATCCGCCTCGCGGGTGGACGCGAGGTGTGCTTCGTCGCGCAGCTGGATGGGGAAGGCGTCGTGCGCGCGGTGCGAGCAGTCGCGCGCGGCGATGCGCGGTCCGTGCTGGCACTGTCGGGCGTCGCACAGCGCGGCGAGATGCTGCTTCACAACCATCCCTCCGGCAATCTGGAGCCATCGCCGGCCGACCTCGAGGTCGCGGTGCGCCTCCACGACGATGGCGTGGGGTTCGGCATCGTCGACAATGACGCGACCGATGTGTATGTGGTCGTCGAGATCCCGCGTGCCCCGGAGTTCCAGCCGCTCGACATTGCCGCGATCGACGCCGACCTCGGTCCGGACGGCGCAGTCGCGCATGGGCTGAGCCGGTACGAGGATCGGGCGGGGCAGCGTGCGATGGCCCAGTCGATCGCACACCTCTACAACGACGGCGGCATCGGGCTGCTCGAGGCGGGAACCGGGATCGGAAAATCGCTCGCCTACCTGATCCCCGCGCTTCGGTGGGCCGCGGCCAACGGGGAGCGCACGGTCGTGTCGACGAACACCATCAACCTCCAGGAGCAGCTCGTCGGCGTCGATCTCCCCTTCCTCGAGGGCGCGCTGCACGACCAGCCGGTGCGCTTCGCATTGCTGAAAGGCTGGCGAAACTACCTTTGTCTCCTCCGCCTCGAGCAGGCCCGCGCCTCGGGCGCGGCGCTCTTCGAGGACGCGATGGCGACGGAGATCGTGACGCTCGAAGCGTGGGCGGAGCGCACAACGGACGGATCGCGCAGCGATCTTCCCGCCGAACCGCGCGCGGAGGTATGGGATGAGGTGGCGGCGGAGCCCGACCTGTGCATCAAGCACAACTGTCCGCACTATGCGCGCTGCTTCGTGTTCGCTGCGCGAAAGCATGCGGCGCAGGCGGATGTCGTCGTCGTCAACCATCACCTCCTGCTCTCCGACCTCGCCGTTCGCCGGGCGAGCCAGAACTGGTCGGATGCCGCGGTGCTGCCCTCCTACGTGCGGCTGATCGTCGACGAGGGGCATCACCTCGAGGACGCGGCCGCCAAGCACCTCGGTGCGACGATCACCCGCAGCGCGCTGTCGCGACTCTTCGGGCGCCTGGATCGCCGCGGCAAGGGGCTCCTCGGCGCGCTCGGGGCGCGGCTGGCGAGTCGCGGCGATCTGCTGAGCACTGCGAGCCTCGAGCTCGTACAGGCGCGGCTCGTTCCGTCAGCGCGGGCCGCCCGGGAGAAGACGGGGCTCGTGTTCGACCTGCTCTCGACGCTCCTCGAGCAGCAGAGCGAGACGACCCTCCGGTTGACGAACGAATTCCTCCGTCACCCGATCTGGCCGGGCGGACTGGATGCGGCGCTCACCGACCTGCTTCAGGAGATCGGCTTCCTTGGCGACGGACTGCGCATGGTGCGCGAGCGACTCGAGACGGAGCGCAACCGCGACGACGCGGCGACGGCGCTGCTCAACGAGATTCAGGGCGTCACCCGTCGCCTCACGGCGGCTGGCGACGCACTCCAGGGCGCGCTGCGGCCCCCCGACGACAGCGGGCCGAGTGTGCGCTGGGTCGAGGTCCGGGGTCGCGAACGGAATATCGCCGTCGCGTCGGTGCCGCTCGACCTGGCGCCGATCCTCCGCGACGACCTGTTCGCGCGGGTGCGCACGGCGGTGATCACGAGCGCGACGCTCGCGCCGGAGTCGCGTTTCGAGTTCCTGGTCACGCGCCTCGGCTTGACGACCCCCGAGCTGCAACCGACGACGGCAATCTTCCCGTCGCCCTTCGAGTACCCCACGCAGGCCATCCTCGCGATTCCGACGGACTTTCCTGCACCGAATGCGGATGCGGAGGGACACTTCGCACGAACGGTCCGGGCGACACTCGATCTCGCCGCCGTCGCGGACGGCGGACTGTTCGTGCTCTTCACGAGCCATCGCGACGTGCGACGCACCGCTTCGGAGCTTCGCGCGCGCGGAATCGAGCGCCGCTGGCCGCTCCTGGTGCACGGGGAGGATGGACGCGACTCCCTGCTGCGCCGCTTCAGGACGTCCGGCCGCGCCATTCTCCTCGGGACGGCATCCTTCTGGGAGGGCGTCGATGTCGCGGGGCCAGCGCTGCGCGGCCTGCTCATTCCGCGTCTTCCATTCCGTGTGCCCAGCGAGCCGGTGACCGCCGCCAACTGCGAGGCCATCGATGCCCGCGGCGGAAACTCGTTCGCCGAATACATGCTGCCGCATGCGTCGCTTCGCCTGAAGCAGGGAGTCGGCCGGCTGATCCGCACGGCGTCCGACCGGGGGGTCATCGTGCTCGGCGATCCGCGAGCGGTCTCGAAGTCGTACGGCCGGGGACTGATCGATGCTCTGCCCCCCGCCCGGCGCGTCATTGCTCCATGGCCACAGATCGTCGAAACGCTTCGAGAGTTCTATGGAAGCCAGGCGGCGGAACAGGATCCTCCGCTCGCCTGATGCCGTTCACATTCCTGTCGCACCAGGCGGTCGTGCTGCCGCTCAAGCTGCGCGCGCCGCGAGCGGTCAGCGGAACGGCGCTCGTGCTGGGAAGCATCGCGCCGGATGTGGAGTACTTCCTGCGAACCTATCCGACGGGAACCGTCAGCCATACCTGGATCGGGCAACTGACGTTCTGCCTCCCCGTCACGCTGGTGCTGTACTGGATCGTCACCCGCATCGTCGCGGTGCCGCTCGCCGTGCACCTTCCCGATGGCGGCGACTTGCGGCTCTCCGAATACGCGCTGCTGCGCGAGCAGCCTGCGAGCGTACGCCACTGGCTCACAGTCGCGACGTCGGCGATCATTGGATCGGTGAGCCATGTCGTGCTCGACAAGCTGTCGGGCGGGTGGAGCAGCCGCGCAGCCACACACTTCGGGAGCTGGCTTCCATACAGCGCGCTCGGGTCGGACGCAGCGTGGGTGGCGTTCAAGCTCTCGACGTGGTTCGTGCTCGCGGCAGTCACGCTCCTGATGATGCAGCACATCGGCCGCCACATGCTGATCCGGCGCTGGGTGGTGGAGCGTAGCGCGGCGTTCGGTTCACCCGCGCCGTCCGCGTGGCGTGCCACGGACTCCGCGGATGCGGATACCAGTGACCGCGAGCCTCGCGCGGTTCGCCGCCGGCCGGGCAGGTTCTGGGGCACGGTATGGGCGGCGTGGTTGGCTGGCGGGTTGCTGGGCGCAGCGTACCGACGGTCGGGGTTCTTCCTCGATCAACCCGCCACGTGGGTGCACATAGGCCTGTGCGCGACCTCCGGCGCGTTCGTTGGCCTCGTTCTCGCCAGCATCGCATGGAATCGCGGAGTGCGAGCGATGACATCCCTTCGAGGAGAGCACTGGTGAACCGTCCCGGCAAGATCGTTTGCGTTGGTCGCAACTACCGCGAGCACGCGAAGGAGCTCGGCAACGACGTCCCGGCCGAGCCGCTGATATTCCTCAAGCCTCCGTCCACGGTGATCGGGCCCGGTGAGCCGATCATCCTTCCGCCGGTCTCCCGGCAGGTCGAGTACGAAGGCGAGATCGGCATCGTCATCGGCCGCGCGCTCCGACACGCCACCGAAGCACAGGCCCTCGCGGGAATCCGGGGGATCGTCGCGGTCAATGACGTCACGGCGCGCGATCTCCAGAAACGCGACGGTCAATGGACGCGAGCGAAGGGCTTCGATAGCTTCTGTCCAGTGGGCGCGATGGCGGATGCGCCGGCGGACCTGTCCAGCCTTTCGGTCGTGACGAGGGTCAACGGCAAGGAACGTCAGCGGGCGACGGCTGCAGAGATGGTCTTCGCGATCCCGCGTATCCTGCAGTACATCAGCGGAATCATGACGCTCGAACCCGGTGACCTGGTCGCCACGGGAACTCCAGCGGGTGTGGGCCCGCTCGCTGATGGCGACGTCGTCGAGGTCGAGATCGAGGGCGTCAGCGGAGTCAGCAACCCTGTCCAATCGGAGCGCTAGTGCCTCAACCCGTTGCGCGCTTCAATCAACTTCCGGAGTATCCGCTCGCGTCGATTCCGCTTCGCAAGCGCGCACTGATCCAGCGTGGAGTCGACGTCATCGACCTCGGGGCGGGGGATGCGGACCTCCCGCCGCCAGGTTCGGTGGTCGATGCCCTCGTCCGGGCGGCGCGGATTCCGGCAATGAATCGCTATGGCTTCGGCATGGGACTGCCGGCCTTCCGCGAATCGGTCGCGGCATGGATGAAGCGGCGGTTCGACCTGACGTTCGATCCGATCTCGGAGATCGTGCCGCTGCTCGGGTCGAAGGAAGGGATCGCTCACCTCGCGCTCGCCTATCTCGGGCGCGGAGATGTCGCGATCATGCCCGAGCCGGGCTACCTCGCCTACCTCGGCGGAACACTCCTCTCGGATGGCACACCGTACAAGTATCCTCTCCGGCCGAGGACGGATTTCCTCGTCGAGCTCGATGAGGTCCCCGATGAGGTGCTGCGACGGGCGCGCATCCTCTACCTGAACTATCCGAACAACCCCACCGCGGCAATTGCTCCCCGTGAATACCTCGAGCGCATGGTCGCGCGCTGCAGGGAACTCGACTGCCTGCTGGTGTATGACAATGCCTACTCGGAGCTGGCGTTCGACGGCTATGTGCCGCCGAGCATCTTCGAGATCGATGGCGCCCGCGACGTCGCGATCGAGTTCCATTCGATATCGAAGACCTACAACATGACCGGCTGGCGCTGTGGTTGGGCGGTCGCGCGCCCCGAGATCGCCGGAACGCTCGCGAAAGTGAAGTCGTTCGTCGATACGGGAGCGTTCATGGCAGTGCAGGCGGCGGCGGTGGCGGCGATCGATTCGTGGGCGGAGTTCGTACCCGGGAACGTCGCCGAGTTCAAGCGCCGGCGCGACGCCGCTGTCGCGGCCTTCAGGGACGCGGGCTTTCCCTGTGACGTACCACGTGCCACCATGTACATGTGGCTGGCGCTGCCCGAGGGCGTACCGAGCGCCGCGTTCGCCGATCGCCTGCTCGAGGACGAAGGAGTCGTGGTGCTGCCGGGATCCGCGTTCGGGGCCGGGGGAGAAGGCTTCTACCGTGTCTCTTTCATAGTAAGTCCGGAACGACTCGCCGAGGCAGCGACGCGTGCCGGGCGGGTTCTCTCCTCATTCGCAGAGCGAGTCGCTTGAAACGTCGGCTGAACGGATCCCTGATCATCTCTGCCGCCATCCACGTGGTGGTCGGCACGGCCGTTCTGCACGCGCTCCTCACGCCGCGTTACCTCGAGAATTTCTTCGGGACCCCGCCGCGGGCCGTCGAGGCACCGACCGAGCGACTGCGCTACTTCGAGATGGCGCCGGCCGTTGGCGGTGTCGCCACCGCACCGGTCGCCGCCACGCGCTTCACGCCGGGCGCCGTTCCCGCGACTCCAGCGCTCGTCGCGCCGACGGTAGTTCCGGAGGGAATTCCCCCGATCGTGCCGGCCCCGCCGACCGAGCTTCCTGCCACCGGCGTCGCTGGTGGTACCGGGACCGGAGATCCGATCGGGCGCGGTGCGGTCAGCGTCACCCCTGCGTACTCCGATCCCCGCATCTGGAACACGCCGTCAGGGTATACCCCGCCGGTGAAGACGCACGCCGAGGATCTGGAGGAGTACCTCGCGCGCGGGATTCAGCAGCACCTCGACTCGGTCAACGCGGCCCCGCGCCAGCGCGACCCTCGCGACTGGACGAAGGAGATCGACGGGCGCAAGTACGGGATGGATGCGCAGTGGATCCACCTCGGCAAGTTCAAGGTGCCCTCGCTGCTGCTGAGCATGATTCCGATGCAGGCTCAGGCCAATCCGAACGCCACGGATCGCTACCGCAGGATCAACGAGATGAGCTCCGAAATTCAGGAGCGGCGCGCGATGTTGGCGGACACGGACGATGAGATTCGACGAATCAACGCCCGGATGGACCGCCAGCGTGAAGCGAAGCTCCGCGAGAAGAAGGCGGCCCCGACGCCCTCGGGCCCACCGGGCCGCGACTAGCGGTCGGGATCTGCCGGCTCGAGCGCCTGGTCGCACATCGGTCTGAACACCCCGCAGACGATGCCGAGCACCGCAAAATCGTCGTCCGGCTTCACGGTGATCTCGCGCTCGTCGGGATTTGCCGGCTTGAGCACCACCGTCGCCCCCTCGTGCGTGAGCGTCTTGATAGTCGCTTCCTCGCCGAGCCGGGCCGCGATAACGGCTCCATCCACCGCGGCATGTGCGTGCGTGGGATCGATCATCACGAAATCACCGTCGAAGATCCCGCGGCCGACCATGCTGTCGCCCTTCACCTTGAGGAAGAACGACTCCTCGTGCGGAACGAAGCGTCGGTCCATGGTGAGAAAGCTTTCGCGGTGCTCGGGCAGCAACGCCGGCTCGCCCGCGTGGATCTTTCCGTAGTAGGGCAGCGGAACGGTGCGTGTGACGGCCGAGTATCCGAGCAGCCGAACTCCGCGTGAACGCGAGGGATCACGCTCGATGTAGCCCTTGTCAGCGAGCGACTGGAGCAGGTCGGACACCGTCTTGGTCGACTTCACGCGGAACTTCTTCCCGATCTCCCGGATGCTTGGTTGATACGTGTTCTCCGTGAGGAAATCGATCAGGTAGTGGTAGATCCGCCGCTCGAGGGGCGTGAGCGATTGAGTCATGGTCGACCTCGGGAAAAAGCAGGCGCCAGGCACCTCCAGTGGGATGGCCCGACGGTGACGGGCCCAATGTACAGATGCTTCGGAAGGTGGGCAATGATGTACTTACGCTGCCTGGGCGGCTCGCGCACCGAGCTCGATCCGCGCCAGGGCGCGTTCGCGACCGAGCATCAGCAGCACGTCGAAGATCCCCGGGCTCACGGTCAATCCCGTCAACGCGATCCGCAGCGGCTGAAAGATCTTTCCCCCGGTCGTGCCCAGCTCCTCCGCGAGTGCGCGAAGCGCCTCCTCCATCGCCGCGGGCGTCCATTCGGCCAACGTCGCGAGCCGCTCGTGCGTCGCCGTCAGCAGCTTGGCCGTTTCGCTGCCATCCCTCCAGTGCTTGGCGACGGCTTCGGGATCGTACTCGATCAAGTCGACGAAGTATGGACGCGCCTGCCGGACGATGTCCTCGATCGTGCGTGCGCGAACGCGAAGGAGATCGAGGAGGGAGAGGTACCAGTCGCGGCGTTTGTGCAGGTCCTCCTCCGTCGTGAGCTCCGCGGCGAGGATGGCGGGCGTGGCGATGGGCTCGAGTTGAGCCGCGCTCATGCGACTGAGATGTTGGCCGTTCATCCATTCGAGCTTCTTCGGGTCGAAGACCGACGCCTTCCGAAGCAGGCCTTCCTCGGTGAAGACCGCGATCATGTCGCCGAGCGACATCACTTCGCGATCGCCACCGGGTGACCACCCGAGCAGGGCGAGGAAGTTCACCATCGCCCCAGGGAGGATCCCGAGCAGCCGATAGTCGGCGACCGCTGTCGCGCCGTGACGCTTGCTCAGCTTCTTGCCATCGGTGCCGTGGATCATCGGCAGGTGGGCGAAGCGCGGAATGGCGGCTCCCAGCGCGCGATAGATCAGGATCTGCTTCGGCGTGTTGGAGATGTGATCGTCACCGCGCATGACGAGCGTGATCCGCATCGCGATGTCGTCGGAGACGACGGCCATGTTGTAGATCGGCGTCCCGTCCGAGCGCAGGACGACGAAATCCTCGATGTCCTTGTTCGGGAACGCGATCCGCTCATGGACCACGTCGTCCCACTCGGTCGTCCCGGGAGGCACGCGAAAGCGGATCGTATGCGGCTCGCCGGCCGCGACACGCCGCTCGACCTCCGATGGTTCGAGGCGATCACAGCGACGATCGTACTTGAAGCTCTCCCGCTTCGCCTCCACCGCCTTCCGCCGCTCGTCGAGCTCGGCGGCGGTGCAGAAGCAGCGATAGGCGGCTCCACTCTCCAGCATTGCCAGGGCGTCGGCGCGGTGCTGCTCGACGTTCGACCCCTGATAGACGACTTCCTCGTCCCAATCGAGCGCGAGCCAGGTCAACCCCTCGAAGATCGCCGCCGTGCTCTCCGGCGTGCTGCGCGCCTTGTCGGTGTCCTCGATGCGCAGCAGGAACTGGCCGCCGAACTTTCGCGCGTAGAGCCAGTTGAAGAGCGCCGTCCGCGCGCCGCCGACGTGCAGGAATCCGGTTGGTGATGGCGCGAACCGGAGGCGCGGGCGCGTATGATCCAGATTGGCCATGGCGGTCCACGGTGGGAGAACGCGAGCGGGTCCGTCCCCAGGGACGGACCCGCGCAGCGGAGAGAGAGGGATTCGAACCCTCGATAGGGGTTTACCCCCTATGCCGGTTTAGCAAACCGGTGCCTTCAGCCACTCGGCCATCTCTCCGGAGCTGCCGGCGCGCAGCTGCGCACGCCAAGGGATTCGGAGGAGTTGGATTCTAGCCCTCGCACGGAGGCCCGTCAACGATGGCGCGCGTCTCCTTCGGACGACGCTGAACCGTCACTGTGCGACCGCGCCGCCGACTGCCTCCCGCACGATCTCCCGCGTGGCTGCGCGGGGTTCGACATGCTGAGCCTCCCGCGCATCGATCCCGGTGGTGGCGGACCGCGGCTCAGCGAGGAACCGTCGCAGGTATGGCGCCGTCCTGCTCTCGTCCGCTCGCGCCACGTCGCGGGGCACACCGGCCGCGACGACCCGGCCTCCCGCATCGCCCGCGCCCGGGCCGATGTCGATGACCCAGTCGCTCGCCGCCACCACTCGCATCTCGTGCTCCACGACGATCACGGTGTTGCCCGCCGCGACGAGGCCGCCGAGCTGGATGACGAGCTTCTCGACGTCTGAGGGATGCAGTCCCGTGGTCGGCTCGTCGAGGATGTAGAGCGTGTTGCCGCGCTGGATGCGCTGAAGCTCGGTCGCCAGCTTGATGCGCTGCGCCTCGCCGCCGGAGAGCTCGGTGGCAGGCTGACCGAGACGGAGGTAGCCCAGCCCGACCTGCCGGACCACGTCGAGCGCACGATGCACGTGGGGCTCGTCGGAGAAGAACGCCCACGCGGCGTCGACCGTCATGCCCAGCACTTCGGCGATGTTCTTCTCGCGATAAGTGACCTCCAGCGTCTTCGCGTTGTAGCGAGCCCCGTGACACGCAGGGCAGGGAGCATACACGCTCGGCAGGAACAGCAGCTCGACCATCACGAAGCCTTCGCCCTCGCAGGTCTCACAGCGACCCTTGGCAACGTTGAAGGAGAACCGCCCGGCGTCGTACCGACGCGCCCGCGCCATGCGCGTTGCCGCGAAGAGGCGGCGAACGTGATCGAACAGGCCCGTATAGGTGGCGAGATTCGATCGCGGCGTTCGTCCGATCGGCTTCTGGTCCACGCGCACGAGGCGCTTGATCGCTTCCATGCCGGCCGTGATTCGGCCGGCGCTCGTGACGACGGCGGAGCGCTCGAGCTCCTCGCCCTCGTCATCCTGCACCGGGATGGCGTGGCCAAGCGTGCCCGCGACGAGATCCACGAGCGCCTGGCTCACGAGGCTCGACTTGCCGGAGCCCGAGACGCCGGTGACCGAAGTCATGACGCCCAGTGGAAACGCGGCGTCGAGGCCGTACAGGTTGTTGCGCGTGACGCCCGCGAGCGTGAGCCAGCCCCGCGGCTGGCGCGGAGTCCGTGCAGGGAAGGCCGCGTGCCGGAAGAGGTGCAGGCGCGTCTGCGATTCCTCTACATCGGCCAGGCCATCCGGGGGCCCGCTGTACAGCACATGACCGCCGTGTTCGCCCGCGGCGGGACCCACGTCCACGATCCAGTCGGCATGACGAATGACGTCGAGGTCATGCTCGACGACGAACAGGGAGTTGCCCGATGCCTTC
>JANOCW010000093.1:0-1570 GCA_031412375.1 Gemmatimonadaceae bacterium
GCCCATTCACGTACGATCGCGCACGCACGGTGGTGGTTGATCGGACGAGGAACGGTGCGCGGTACACCGGGCTCGCCGCCGTCGGCTCGCTGCCGTCGATCGTGTAGCGGACCTCGGTGGGGGTGCCCTGATGGATCATCACGCGCACCGTGTCGGTGAATTCGGGAAGCTCCGGCAAGATGTACGGCGCGTGCCCACGGTTCACCGCCGCGGTGCGCGCCGTGTCGAACTTCAGGATCGCGCGATCGTAGGTGAAGAAGCCGTTCAGCTCGACCTCGACATCGGTGAGCTGCGTGTACACCCCGGCCCCGATGCCGTGCGTGTCGCGATCGCGATACACACGCTTCATCAGGAGATCGTAGCGATCGGCCAGCGCGCCGCGATCGGGAAAGAGGCCACCGTATCCCCACGCGTCACCCGCCCAGGTATGGCCCGCCTCCTTGTAGCCCAGCCCACCGAACTCGCCGACGACCGCGACGCGTCCGTTTGCGCCGCGCATCGCCTGCGGACCCTGATAGCGGTGCACATCGATGATGTCGCCGACGTTCTCGTGCTGCCATCCGCTGACGTCGTTGATGATCCGGCTCGAGTCGATGCCCTCGATGATCGACACCATCTTCGCGACGTCGAACTGCCCCCACTTCTCGTTGAACGGAACCCAGACGACGATCGACGGGTGATTGCGCAGGTCCTCGACCATCTCCCGCAGCTCGGCGGCGAAGTGCGCCTGCGCGCGCGGCGAGTCGTTCCACCCGCTCGGCATGTCCTGCCAGACCGGAAGGCCGATCGAGTCGGCGTAGTAGTACCAGCGCGCCGGCTCGACCTTGATGTGCTTGCGGGTCATGTTGAAGCCGAGCGCCTTCGTCATCTCGAGGTCGAAACGCAGCGCGGCATCGGTCGGCGCGGTGTAGAGGCCATCCGGCCACCAGCCCTGGTCGAGCGGGCCAACCTGGAAGACCGGTGCGCCGTTGAGCATGATGCGGCGGAACCCGTTGCGGTCGGTGCCGACCGACACGGTGCGCATCCCGAAGTAGCTCGTCACGTGATCGACCTCGCGGGTGCCGTCACGCAACGTCACCCGGAGATCGTAGAGATACGGATCGGCGGGCCCCCAGAGCCGCGGGCTCGGAATCGGCAATCGGAGCTCCTGACCGACCAGGCCGGTGACACGGTAGTCGCGGCCATCGCCGGTCGCGACGGCTTCCACCTGCTGGCCACCGCCCACGCCGCGGCCATGGACGGTGATGCGCAGCGCTCCGCCGGCAACATCGGGCGTCATCGTCAGCCGATCGATCGATGCCGACGGAACCGGCTCGAGCCACACCGTCTGCCAGATCCCGCTGACCGGGGTGTACCAGATGCCTTCCGGCTTGCTCACCTGCTTGCCGCGAGGCTGCCCGAAGTCGTCGGTGGGATCGAAGACCGCGACGACGAGCTCCTGCTCGCCCGCCCGGAGGGCATCGGTGATGTCGAAGGAGAAGGTGTCATAGCCACCCGTGTGGGTGCCGACGTGCCGGCCGTTCACGTACACGGCGGCGCGCCAGTCCACTGCCCCGAAGTGGAGCAGCAG
>JANOCW010000094.1:0-3244 GCA_031412375.1 Gemmatimonadaceae bacterium
GACGCCATCGAGATCTGGACCGATGTGGATGGCATGCTGACCGCCGACCCGCGCGTCGTGACGGGCGCACGGCTCATTCAGCGCATTCGCTTCGATGAGGCATCCGAGCTGGCGTCATTCGGTGCGAAGGTGCTTCACCCGAGTACCATCGCGCCGGCGGTGCAGCTCGGCATCCCCGTGTACGTGTTCAATTCGCGCAATCCCGCCTCAACGGGGACCGAGATCACCTTCGACGCGCCGCGCTGCGCGGTGCGAGCCATCGCGGGGAAGACGGGAATCGCGGTCGTGAAGGTTCGATCACCGCGCATGCTCATGGCGCACGGCTTCCTGCGAACCGTCTTCGAGATCTTCGCGAAGCACCGCGCCTCCATCGACGTCGTCGCGACTTCCGAGGTGTCCGTCTCCGTGACCGTCGACGAAGCCACGGCGCTGGACAACATCCTGTCCGAGCTCTCGGCCCTCGGCGATGTGTCGATCGAGAGAAATCGCGGAATCGTTGCACTCGTCGGCGCGGGGCTGAGCGATGACGGTGCGGCGATGGCACGTGCCCTCACGGTGCTCGGCAAGGTGCGCGTGCACATGCTTTCGCTGAGCGCGACCGGCATCAACCTCACAATGATTCTCGATCGCGCGGAGGTCGTACCGGCGATGGCACGCCTCCACGCGGAATTTTTCCCGACGGACTGCACATGACGGCACCGCGCATCGCGCTCATTGGGTACGGAAAGATGGGCCGGGCGATCCGGCAACTCGCGGTCGATCGTGGGTGGGTGGTGACGGGAGTCGTCGAGCGCGACAAGGGCGGGCTCAGTGCGCTGGCTGGCGCCGACGTGGCGATCGAGTTCACCACACCCTCTGCCGCCACGAGCAACATTCAGGCGGCGCTCGACGCCGGCTGCCCGATCGTCGTTGGCACCACGGGCTGGTACGACGCGCTTCCCACTGTCGAGGCAGCGGTCGCGCGAGCCAGCGGCGCACTGCTGTGGGCGCCGAATTTCTCCATCGGGGCCGTCGTGTTCCGCCAGCTGATCGAGGATGCTGCGCGACGCCTTGCTGCGCTTGGCGAGATGGATCCGCACCTCATCGAGACTCACCACGCAGCGAAGCGCGACGCGCCATCGGGCACGGCGATCGCGCTCGCCAGCCAGGCAGCAGCCTTGCTGGGGCGATCGGTGCCGATCACGAGTGTTCGCGTCGGCAGCGTTCCGGGGACGCATGAGCTCCTCTTCGATGCGCCGTTCGAACAGATCCGCATCGAGCATGTCGTCCGGGATCGACGGGTGTTCGCGGCGGGCGCGCTTCGCGCTGCGGAGTGGCTGATCGGACGGCGCGGCGTTTTCACGCTCGACGACGTCCTCGCAACCGGAGAGACCTGACCATGATCGCTGCGACACTGCGCGGATGCGGGACAGCCCTCGTCACGCCCTTCACGCGCGACGGGTCCGTCGATGAACGCGCGCTGCGCGCCCTCGTGGACTGGCAGATCGACGAGGGGATTCACTTTCTCGTGCCGTGCGGCTCGACGGGGGAGGCGGCGACGCTGGCCGCGGCGGAGCATCGTCGCGTCGTCGAGATCGTCGTCGAACAGGCCGGGGGGCGGGTGCCCATCTGCGCCGGCGCCGGCTCCAACGACACCCGACGCGCCATCGCCCAGTCGAAGGAGATGGAAGCGGCTGGCGCGACCCACCTGCTTCACGTTTCGCCGATGTACAACAAGCCGCCGCAACGCGGGCTCATCGCACATTTCCGCGCGATCGCCGACGCAACGAGCCTGCCGATCGTGATCTACAACGTCCCGGGGCGCACCGGTGGCAACATCGAGGCACGCACCACACTGGAGCTCGCGGGCGTCAGCAACATCGTTGCCGTGAAGGAGGCATCCGGCAACCTCGCACAGATCGGGGAGATCATCCGGTCGCGGCCTGACGGGTTCCTGGTCCTTTCCGGCGATGATGCCCTGACGCTCGCCGTCATGGGCGCCGGAGGGGACGGCGTCATCTCCGTCGTCTCGAACGCAACGCCACGAGCCATGGCCCAACTGACGGAACGCATGGCCGCCGGAGACCTCGCCGGAGCTCGCACGATTCACGACTCGCTGTGGTCGTGGATGCAGACGGCCTTCATCGAATCGAATCCGATTCCTGCCAAGCGAGCGCTGGCGCTCATGGGGAAGATTCTGGATGAGCTCCGGCTTCCCCTGGTGCCTCTCGCCCAAGCGCATGAAGCAGCGGTGCGTGCGAGCCTCGTCCAGGCGGGAGCGCTCCCGGCATGAGCGGATCGATCGCGACGCTCGAGGCCGAGGTCGAACGGCTCGCCGGTGACGCTGGTGCGGCGACCTCGGCGGACGCCGGACGGATCGTCGCCGATCTGCTCGATGCGCTCGAGCGCGGAACCGTGCGGGCCGCACGACGACGCGACGACGGGAGCTGGGAAGCGGTGCCATGGGTGAAACGCGGAATTTTGCTCGCCTTTCGAGTCGGCACGCTCGTCGACATGTCACCTGATCCTGGTGGCTCGGCTCCGATGTTTTCATTCATCGACAAGCACACCATGCCGCCGCGCGCGCTCAGGCTCGCCGACGGCGTGCGTGTCGTGCCAGGCGGTTCGACCATCCGTCGCGGAGCGTATGTCGCGCCTGGCGTGGTGTGCATGCCACCCATGTACATCAATGTCGGCGCGTACATCGAGACCGGGACGATGGTCGACTCCCATGCGCTCGTGGGCTCGTGCGCACAGATCGGCGCGCGCGTCCACCTCAGCGCGGCTGCGCAGATCGGCGGTGTGCTCGAACCCGTGAACGCGGCGCCCGTCGTGATCGAGAACGATGTCGTCGTCGGGGGCAACTGCGGTGTGTACGAAGGCACGGTGGTCGGCGCCCGTGCAGTGCTGGCGGCGGGCGTCGTCCTGACGCGCGGAACACCGGTGTTCGACCTCGTGGCGCAGCGTGTTCACCGCGCCGAGGCTGGGCATCCGCTGGTGATCCCTGCCGGTGCCGTGGTCGTGCCCGGAGCACGCGCAGTGCGCGATGCGTGGGGGGAAGAGCAGGGTCTGTCACTGCAGACACCCGTGATCGTGAAATACCGCGACGAGAAAACTGACGCATCGACCGCGCTGGAGCGCTGGCTCCGGTGAAGCGAATTGCGGCGGCATGGTGAAATCCGTCGAGATTCGCGTGCCGGGTGACAAGTCGCTTTCGCACCGAGCGCTGATCTTCGCGTCACTGGGTGAAGGTGTCTCCCATGTG
>JANOCW010000095.1:0-4061 GCA_031412375.1 Gemmatimonadaceae bacterium
GTGGAGGCGGAGATCGATGGAGCTCGCGACACTGAGCTCGAGCGTCGTGGCCAGGGCGGGGGCGCCGGGCAGTGGCCGCACAATCGGAGCGGAAGCGGAGGCCGCCTCGCTCTCGAAGGGACGGGGGCCGCAGGCGAAGGCGATGCCGCCCGCGGCGAGGAGAGCGATGACGAATCGGGATTGCATGGACCGGCGAACGGGGTGTCAGGTGAGGCTGATGGCGGCGAGCGGCGCATCGCATGGGTAACGGTCACTCCATGCGCCGGGAAGACGAACAGTCTACTCGAACGTAACTGATAACTGCAAATCCGACCGGCACTTGGGCTTGTTTCCGAGCTTTCGCCATTTCTTCGGGCAACCGGTCCGCTTTGCTTGCGAAAAATTTCACAAGCGCTAGATTCCGCCCTCGAATGACCGATGATCCGGGCCGCATCAAGGAGCCGACGCCGTTCGGCCAGCGAGAGGACGAGGGCGCGTCCGGGGGTGCCTACATGGGCCTCGGACTCCAGTTCGGACTGGCGATCATCCTGTTCATGTTCGTCGGGAAGTGGTTGGACGCACGACTCGGGACATCGCCCTGGCTGCTCATTCTCGGAGTCTTCGTTGGGGCGGGCGGCGGATTCTACAGCATCTACAGACGCCTGATGGAAGACCAGAAACGCGAGGACGCGCGGCGGAAATGAGACGCGTCGGACTCTATGCCGCTGTCGCGGCCGGCGTGATCGGCGTTGCCGGAGGGTTGCTCTCCCTTCCGTTCGATGGGCCAATCGAGAGACGGTCCATTCTGATCAGTGCCGTCGTCGCATTCATCGTCCAGCTTGCTGCCTTCGCTGCAATTGGACTCGCGTCCGCCAGGAACATCATGGCGGGGTGGGGAATAGGCGTGCTCGTGCGACTGCTCGTGCTCATTGGATACGCCCTGCTCGTCGTGCAGGCAGTTGGCCTCGCGCCCGCCGCTGCGCTGATCAGTCTTGCGACCTTCTTCTTTCTCTGCACGCTGGTGGAACCGCTGGTGCTTCAAACATGAGAGCTGCCTCGTTCGCTCTGCTGCTCGGCATCACGCTACCCTTCGCGGCGCTGGCGCAGCACGAACCTGCACCGCAGACGCCAGCCGAGGGTGCCGCGCGCGCGATTGAAACCGCCGGCCCCGGTGCCCCCGCCGAGATTGCCGGCGGCAGGAAGGACATCATCATGCCGCACATCATGGACTCGCACCACATCGAGATTCCATGGTTCAACAGCCACTTCGCCAAGGAGATCGCGCTTCCGCAATGGGAGCCGCTCCACATCGGCGGCGTGAGCATCGACCTCTCGCCGACCAAGCACGTCGTGATGCTGCTCGTCGCCGCGACGATCTGCTGCGTCGTGCTCATCACCGCGGCGCGCCGCCACCGCCGCTACTCGACTGCCGGCGGGGCACCGCGCGGAGTCGCGAACGGCATCGAGGCGATCGTGCTCTACATGCGGAACGAGATCATCATTCCGAACGTCGGGCACCACGGGAACGGCTACGTTCCCTACCTGCTAACCCTCTTCTTCTTCGTCCTGTTCGCGAATGTTCTCGGGCTCATCCCGTACGGCGCGACAGCGACCGGGAACATCGCCGTCACCGCGACGCTGGCCCTGATCAGCTTCGTCGTCGTCGAGATCGCCGGAATGCGTACGCTCGGCCTCGGCTACATCAACACGATCGTCTACTGGCCGCGCGACATGCCCCTGCTCATGAAGAGCATGCTGACGCTCATCCTGACGCCGGTCGAGATCATCGGCAAGTTCACGAAGCCCTTTGCGCTGGCGATTCGCCTCTTCGCCAACATGACGGCGGGTCACGTCATCGTGCTCGCGTTCATTGGCATGATCTTCACCTTCGGAAGCTGGATCGTCGCGCCACTGCCGTTCATCATGGCGGTGGCGATCATGCTTCTCGAAGTACTCGTCTCGTTCATCCAGGCCTTCATTTTCACGCTGCTCACGAGCGTGTTCATTGGCCAGATCAGGGCGGGGGCGCACTAGGCGCGAACGCTCCCCCGCGCCGCGACCGCGTTCTGATGGTCGCGCATGTCGTCATGAAAAGGCAGGACGGTCCCGGGCGTGCTCTTCCCGCGGATCGCGTACCCGGGCGAATGCCCGGCGAAGCTCGTTGAGGCCCGGGCCTCGGTGACGAGCAGCATCCTCATGGATGCGGAGCGGCGTTCGGAACATCTTGCAAGGAAGACAACACCATGCATTCGATCCTCGCACTTCTTCAGAACAGCGCGGCCTACAGCCAGGATTACGCTGGCGCATGGGGCCTGATGGGCGCCGGCATCGGTGCCGGCCTCGCCGTGATCGGCGCAGGCATCGGCATTGGCCGCCTCGGCGGCCAGGCGATGGAAGGGATGGCCCGCCAGCCCGAGATCGCCAACCGCATTCAGACGGGCGCGCTGATTCTGGCCGCCTTCATCGAAGGTGCGGCGCTGTTTGCCATCGTCGTCACGCTGCTCATCTCGCTCAAGTTCTACTAGCACTTCGTCGTGTCGGGGGCCCGGGCCTCCGACACGATTCCCCTTGCCAATTGCCATCCATGCGCGCCTCGATCCTGTCCGTCGCCCTCGTCCTCATGCTGCCCTCGTCCGCAATGGCGCAGGAAGCAGAGCACGCCGCGCGGCCTGGCCTGCTCGATGTGAACGGCGGCCTGATGTTCTGGACGCTGCTGATCTTCATCGCCTTGATGATCATTCTTTCGAAGTATGCCTTCGGTCCGATCACGGCGGCCGTCGAGGAGCGCGAGCGCGCCCTCGAGGACGCGATCCTCGCCGCAAAGCGGGATCGCGAAGAGGCGTCGGCGCTGCTGGCGCAGCAACGGCAGCAGATCGAGGCCTCCCGCAACGACGCCCAGCGGCTCATTGCGGACGGCCGCGCATCCGGAGAGAAGTTGCGCGCCGACATGCTGGAGGAGACCCGCCAGCAGCAGCAGGAGCTGCTCGACCGTGCGCGCCGTGAAATTGGGGCAGAGCGCGATCGCGCGATTCACGAGCTCCGCACCGAGGCGGTCGACCTGGCGATCGCGGGGGCAAGCCGCGTGATCGAGAAGAACCTCGATGACAGCTCAAACCGTCAGCTCGTGGAGAAGTTCCTCGGTTCGCTCGACCGGGAGCCGCGCAATGCGCGATAGCACGATCGCGAAGAACTACGCGGAGACACTGCTCGAGCTCGCGCGCCGCGCGCAGGACCTCGACGGTTGGGGCAGGATGATCATGGAGGTGGCCGACGCACTCAATGCCGACGTGTCCCTTCGCCTCTTCCTGGCAACGCCGCGGGTGAGCGCCGACGCGAAGAACGAGATCCTCGCGAAGGCGTTCCAGGATCGCATGCCGCGCCACTTCGTCCGCTTTCTGCAGACGCTGGTGAGCAACAGGCGCCAGGCGCTGATTCCCGAGATCGCAGAGGAGTACCGCACGCTGCTCGATGACGCGGAGGGGCGGGTGCACGCCCACGTTACCGTGGCCCGTGAGTCGAGCGAGGAAGACAAGGAACTTATTGCGGCAGAGCTCTCGCGAATCCTCGGCAAGACGGTCATCCCGCACCTTACCGTGAACCCGGAGATCCTCGGCGGCGTGGTCGTGCGGGTTGGCGACGACATCATGGATGGATCGGTGCGCCGTCGCCTCGCAGCGCTGCGTAACCAGCTCGTGCACGGCCGCCGCTGATCGGCGGTCTGTCTACTGGTCCTTGCGGTCGGACATGATGATCGTCACGACCATCCACAGGGCGATGCCGGCGGACACCGCAAACCCAACCGTCCCGAGCGCTCGCCAGTAGGGCAGGAGCATGCCGCTCGCGACGAGCAGGCCGGCGAGCACGAGCCCCGTGAAGATCCGGTTCGCGATCTTCTGCATGCCGTTGAGCAGTATGGGCACCTGCGGGATGTCCATCTTCAGCGCGAACTCATTCGATGCGAGTCGCTGGGTGAAGAGGTCGATCCGCCGCGGAAGGGATCCGATGAGGTCCGACGTTTCCATGGCCACCTGGAACATCCGCCGGGGCGACAGGTCGCGCTTCGCCCGCTCGTTCGCGATCTG
>JANOCW010000096.1:0-2459 GCA_031412375.1 Gemmatimonadaceae bacterium
CGGCACCATGCCCGGATCGTTCGCGAGCGCTACCTCGGCTAGGCCACGGACCGAACCCTGGCGTTAGCGCCGCGCAGCGGCTGCACCGGTCACCCACTGCTCGAGCTGCGCCGTCGTCTGCGCGCCAAGCCGTCGATCGATCAGATCTCCGTCCCGAAACAGCAGCGTCGTCGGGATCTGGTTGTGCGCCTCGGTGAGCGACAACCGCTCGGCGCCGAGTGGGATTCTCGTCAGCCCGACTTCGTGATTCGACCCCAGCCGGGCGATGTCCGACTCGAGACTCCCTGGATCCGTCGCGGTCATGACGCCGACGTCGAGCGACTGGCGCTTGAACGACTCGTGCGCGCGCTGGAGATCGAGCAGCGCAGTCGGACTGTGCGCGCTCCAGCTGCTCCACACCATCACCATGCTGACGCCAGCGGTGGGCGCCGGCGTCTCCGGAAACAGATCGGACCACGTGCGACGTGCGGGCACGTGCGCCGGATTCTCCGGCAATGGCCGCTCCTGCGCGCTGAGGACATCACGCGCCATCATGAACCCGCGATAGTCCTCGCCATCGTAGCGAAACGACAGACGACCATCCTTCGTCCAGCTCGGGAAGTAGCTCGATCCGGAAAGATTGGTGACCGTTCGAACCGTGCGCTTCTCGGTGTCGACCACCTGGATCTCGTAGCCTGCTCCGCTCGACTTCTGCACATGAAACGCGATATAGCGGCCATCCCACGAGAAGTCTGCCTTCGCGCCACCGATCCCCGTGTCGAGAATGCCCTCGCAGTCGGCGAGATTGCGGACGACGACGGTTCCCCGCACGAACGTCGTGATCCTGCGCCCATCCCGCGAGAGCAGCGGACGTTCGCCGGTGCCGATGCCAGGGCACGGCTGGACAGTGCCGGCCGGAAGCACAGCCCTGTCGCCATCGAGGAAGTAATATCGGCTGTCGATCGTGAGAATGAGATTCCGTCCATCGCGCACGCCCCAGCTGAAGTAGTCGCCGAGCGCCACCGGCGCGATATTCCGGGTGATGGCGCCAGTCCGGTGATGCCGGATCGTCACCGAGCCGCTTCCCTCGGAGCTCAGGTAGATCATCCGCTCGCCGTCGGGCGAGAAGTAGGCATCGATTCCCGGTTCGGTGAACAGCAGCGTGCGGGTCCGCAGATCGACGACCGTCACCGTGCGTTGCGGACCGCGTCGCGTGCCCGCCCGCGTCTCGGCGGCATACGCGAGGTAACGGCCGTCCGGGGAGATTCGCGCGTAGGCGAACACGCCCTCCGCCGGGTCCAGCGCGTGGACACGCTCGAAGCGCGGAGTGCGAGCGGTCGGGGCTGTGGTGGCGCACACAGCGAACAGGGGCAGCAGCGCCCGGAGCTTCATGCGGTTTTTCCGGTTGGTGGCAGCATGGGTTCAGGCTATACTCTAGGCGCCGGCGGGGGATGTCCAGAGGTGCGGCTTCGAGGGTCGCTCCGATACTCCGCGACGCGCCACGGGAGACGATGACGGCCACCGCCACGACCGCACGAGTCCACGATGAGATCCGCGAGCTCGCCCGCGTCCGCAACGCGGTGATCCTCGCCCACAACTACGAGCGTCCTGAGGTCCAGGACGTCGCCGACTATGTCGGGGATTCACTCGGCCTCTCGCGCGAGGCGGCCCGCACCGATGCAGAGGTCATCGTGTTCTGCGGCGTGCACTTCATGGCCGAGACGGCCGCCATTCTCTCGCCGGACAAGACGGTCCTGCTGCCGGACCTCGCCGCCGGGTGCTCGCTCGCGTCGATGATCGACGCCGACCAGCTTCGGGCATGGAAGGCGGAGCACCCGGGCGCGGTCGTCGTGTCGTACGTGAACACGAGTGCCGCGGTGAAGGCGGAAAGCGACTACTGCTGCACATCGGGCAACGCGGTCGAGGTCGTGAACTCCATTCCGGCGGAGAAGACGATCCTCTTCCTCCCCGATATGTTCCTCGGAAACCACGTTCGGCGCATGACCGGCCGCACCAACATGCACGTCTGGCTCGGCGAATGTCACGTGCACGCGGGGATCGATCCCGAGCACATCTCGCTGCAGCGGGCGAAACATCCCGGTGCCGAGTTTCTCGTCCACCCGGAATGTGGTTGCTCGACGAGCGTGCTCGAGGCGATGTCGGCGGGCGACATCGACGCGCAGGGGGTGCAGATCCTGTCCACCGAAGGGATGATCCGGCGGCCGGCGACCTCGGATGCCGAGGAGTTCATCGTCGCCACCGAGGTGGGGATCCTTCATCGGTTGCGCCGCGAGAATCCCACAACGCGGTTCTTCGCCGCGAACGACCGGGCGGTGTGCACCTACATGAAGGTGACCACGCTGCCCAAGGTGCTTCGTTCGCTCGAACGACTCGAGCACCGCATCACGGTCGAGCCGGCGATTCGGGAGCGGGCACGACTCGCGATCGAACGCATGGTGGCGATCGGCGGACAGACGCCG
>JANOCW010000097.1:0-1581 GCA_031412375.1 Gemmatimonadaceae bacterium
CGATGCTGGGCGGCAGCCATCCTCTCGATCGCGTCCACGACATCGAGACTGTCATGCGCCTCCGCCACGACCCGGCTCATGTGCTCGCGATCGTCTACACCTCGGGAACGACGGGCCAGGCGAGAGGGGCGATGCTTACCGTGGCGAATTTCTGGTGGAGCGCGATGGGTTCGGCGCTCAACCTGGGTACGCACGTCGATGACCGGTGGCTCGTGTGTCTGCCGCTCTTCCACGTCGGCGGACTGTCGATCCTGCTTCGCGCCGCGATCTACGGAATCGCGGCCATCGTGCACGATGGGTTCGACGAGGTCGAGGTGAACCGCGCCATCGACGACGACCGAGCCACGATGGTGTCGGTCGTCGCGGTGATGCTGCAGCGCATGCTCGATGCCCGGGGAGCCCGGCCCTACCCGCCGTCGCTTCGCTGCGTGCTCCTCGGCGGCGGACCGGTGCCGCGCTCGCTGCTCGAGCGCTGTGCATCGTCACGCATGCCTGTGGTGCAGACCTACGGCCTCACCGAGACGACGTCCCAGGTTGCCACGCTCGCGCCGGAGGACGGGCTCATCAGGCTCGGCGCCGCTGGCCGGCCGCTCTACCCGAATGAGCTGCGCATCGTGTCGGACGATGGCGTCGTCGTCGGATCCGACACCGATGGCGAGATCGTCGTGCGCGGGCCCGTGGTCATGGCGGGGTATTCCGGGCGCCCTGACGCCACCGCGCGTGCAGTGGTCGGCGGGTGGCTGCACACCGGCGACATCGGGCGCATCGATGCCGATGGCTACCTGTACGTGCTGGACCGTCGCGACGACCTGATCATCACCGGGGGCGAGAACGTCTATCCCGCCGAAGTCGAAGCAGTGCTGCTCGCGCACCCATGGGTCGCGGAGGCCGGCGTCGTCGGCGTACCCGACAGCGCGTGGGGGCAGCGCATCGTGGCCGTCGTGCGCCTCGCGGCCGACGCGAACGTTGCGCTGGCCGCCGACACGCTGCGCACGCACTGTCGCTCCCGCCTCGGCACATACAAGGTACCACGCGAGATCAACGTCGCTGCCGAGCCGCTGCCGCGCACCGCGTCGGGCAAGCTGCGCCGGGCCCGGCTCCGCGAGCAGATCGCTGGCGCTGGCTGAATCCGGTCAGGCTCGCGATGCGGTAGCACCGGAATCGAGTGACGGTTGGCGTGCAGCCACGCCTCGAGATCAAATGCCCCTGTCTTTCAGGAACGGATAGTCGGTCCGGACGCCCGCCACTCGCTGCGCATCGACCGTCACGATCCGCGTTCCGCCGGCAAGCTTCCCCGCCATGCGTTCGCCCCACGGATCGAATGCCGCTGATCCACCCGTGTACTCGAGTCCATTCGCGACGCCGAGTCGATTGACCCCGATCATGTAGCACTGATTCTCGATCGCCCGGGCGCGCAGGAGCACGTCCCAGTGCTCGAGTCGCGCCGCCGGCCAGTTGGCGATCACGACCATGGCGTCCACGTCGGCGGCCACTGGCGCAAAGACTTCCGGGAAGCGCAGCTCGTAGCAGACGAAGAGCCCGAGGCGGACGCTGCCGATCGTGACGGTCGTCGGAACCGTT
>JANOCW010000098.1:0-5169 GCA_031412375.1 Gemmatimonadaceae bacterium
ACTGGCGCGAGCAGCAGATGAAGCGCCGTCAGGCAGAGTGCGCCGAGATGGTCGACGCCAGCGAGAAGGCGTCCGGCATCCAATGGGAGATGATGACCGAAGACGGGACTCGTGCCGAGCAGGAGCAGGGCAGCGATGGCGAGCAGCGTCGCCCGGCGATGCGACTGTTCGCGGAGCGTCAGCGTACCCGCGAGATGCCTGAGCCCTGCCGTGATCACGCGCCCTCCTGCTCCCTCAGTTTCCTCCGGATGAGCCGCCCCAGTTCCGCGAGGTGCTCCGGATCCCGCTCGGCGAGGACATCGACGAGCGAAGCGGCAACGGCTTCGGGACCGAACGAAAGAATCCCCTCCACCACCCGGCGCGACGCCTGTGCCATGAACTCCGCCTCGGTGAAGCAAGGCTCGTAGTGGAAGAGATCATCCCGCTTCCTGCGCGCGAGCAATCCTTTCGCCACCAGCTTGTTCAAAACCGTGATGACGGTGAGCGGCTCGACCTGGTGTGACTTGAATACCGACGCATGAACGGCGCGCGCCGGCACCGGACGTCCGAGCGACCACACGGCTCGCATGACGCGCGCTTCCAGATCGCCCAGCACCTTCGCGAGTCCCTCAGCCGACAGGCGAACCGTATCCTGAAGCCGGGGGAGCGGACGCTTGCCGCCCGGGCGTGGAGTTCTGGTCACCGCCTAGTGCTCGGCGCCGACCGGGAAGACATACGTCGCGCGGGCGACATCCCACTCTCCCGGCGCGCCCTTCTTCGAACTCACGTAGGCGGCGCGGATGATCCACGGGCCGTCCCTGGTGAGCGGGATGTGAACGACTCCCTTCGCATCGGTCATCAGGTGAACGGTGGCAGCAGCGGTGTTGGTCGCCGCACTGTCGAGCACGCCATTAGCGTACACCCCGGTGTTGGCGAGCGGCTTTCCGTTCCCTTCGATGCGCACATGAAACGTGTCGCCAACGTGCACATGCGTCGGATCGACGAGCGGAATGAACTGCAGGGGCTGGCCCGTGTTCACGCCGTAGGCAGCAGGTCCCCCCATCCCGAACTGGACGATCGTGGTGGCGTACGACGCCGAGTGGTAGACCACGCTGTCGCGTCCGGCGAAAGCGTTCTCCCGCTCGAGGCGGGTCGCCTCGTCCGCACCACCCTCGGCGCGAAGGAAGCGAGCGAATCCGGCGGGTGTGGACCTCGTGGTGCGTGGCGTGAGTCCGACGACGATCAGGTATTGACCGGGAGTGGTCGGCTTCTGCGAGAGTCTCAGCGATGAGCCCTCGACCGTCATCTCCGTGATCTTCATTTGGGAAGACGCGCCGACGATGCGCGCATCGGCCACGCGGGCCGGCTGTACGGCCGATCCGTGGGGGAAGCGTGTCCCCGACCGGCCGCTCGTGCGCACGGTCGAGTCACCGGCGATCCATGATGCGTCCGGCACGAGCCAGAAGTCGTGCGCGAAGACCGTCGAGGCCGCAACGAGGATCGAAGCGACGAGGATCGGGACGACGGCGGCGCGTGTCATCCGCGAACGGGGGGCAGCTTCTCCGGTGCGATTCATGAACTCCTCAAGGATGAGTGGCGGGGCAACTCGAACTATACCACCATTTTAGCCCGTGTAAAGGACGCGATGGGCCCGTCGCCCCGGACACGGGTTGACATACCCAGCAGGGTATATTAGGCTTATACCCACGTGGGTATATGACCCCGTACCCAATGCAAGCTTTTTCGAAGGAGCAAACGATGGAACGCATGACGATGAAGATCGATGGCATGAGCTGCGGGCACTGCGTCGGCCAGGTGACGAAGGCGCTGAAGGAGCTGGGCGATGTACAGGTCGAGCAGGTGAAGATCGGCGATGCCACGGTCGCCTACGATCCCACGTCGATGTCCGCGGATCGCATCCGGCAGGCCGTCGAGAAGCAGGGCTACACCGTGACGGCCACCGGACGCTGAACGACTCGATCCTCGGCTGGAGCCAACGATGAACTGGACGGACTGGGCAGCCGTGCTCGCCGGAGTCGCGGCGATCGGATGGGTGAACTGGTACTTCTTCGTCGCCGGACGATCGGCATCGAAGGCAGGTCGTTCAGCGGGTAGCGAGGAGGGATGATGAGCACGACGCTGCGCACGGCCGCCCGGGCCGGGACTGTCGCACCAGGCGAGCGCGCCGACGCCCGGCGCGAGACGATCCGCATCCCGGTGTCGGGGATGACCTGTGCCGCCTGTCAGTCGCGCGTCCAGCGCACGCTTCAACAGGAAGCCGGCGTCGCGGATGCCGCGGTCAACCTCATGATGAAGAGCGCGACCGTGACCTACGATCCGGCTGCCGTGACGCCCGACCGCCTGGTCGAAGCGATTCGCGGAACCGGATACGGCGCGGAGCTCGCTTCGCCGGACGAGACGGCGTTCGAGGAGCAGGACGCCCGCGACCGCGCCCAGGAGGCAGAGTTCGCGCTGCTCCGCCGGAAGGCCATCGTGAGCGCGATCGTCGGCGCCATCGCCATGCTGCTCTCGATGCCGCTCATGACAAGTGGAATGCATGCCGCGCACGGCCCCATCGCCGACCCGTTCATGCGGTGGACGATGGACACGCTGACCCCGGGCCTCAGGGCAGTGGCGCCCTGGCTCTACGCGATCCCCGGCCCAGCAATCTCGTACACGCTCCTGCTCCTCACCCTCGGCGTCATGCTCTGGGCCGGCCGTCACTTCTATACTCGCGCCTGGGCAGCGTTCCGTCACCACTCGGCGGACATGAACACCCTGGTTGCGATCGGCACCGGATCGGCGTTTCTGTATTCGCTGTTCGCCACGATCGCGCCCGCGTTCTTCGTGAGCCGCGGCGTCGCGCCCGATGTGTACTACGAGGCCGTGATCATCATCATCGCGCTGATCCTCACTGGAAACGCATTCGAGGCGCGGGCAAAGAAGCAGACGTCCGCGGCGCTGCGTGCGCTGGTCGAGCTCAAGCCGAAGACGGCTCGCGTCGTGCGCGGGGACCTGGAAATCGACGTTCCCGTCGAGACGGTGGAGACCGGCGAGACGGTCATCGTGCGGCCTGGGGAGCGCGTTCCGGTGGATGGCGAGGTGCTGTCCGGCGAGAGCGCCGTCGATGAGTCAATGCTCACGGGCGAATCGCTGCCGGTGGCGAAGCGAGCCGGCGACCGCGTGATTGGCGCAACGATGAATGGCACCGGAGCGTTCCGTTTTCGGGCGACGACCGTCGGCACTGACAGCGTCCTCGCCCAGATCGTCCGACTCATGCGCGATGCGCAGGGCTCGCGCGCGCCGATTCAGCGGCTGGCAGACCGGATCAGCGGGATCTTCGTCCCCATCGTGCTCTCCATCGCCATCACGACGTTCGTCGTGTGGTTCGTCACCGCGGACGGTGCGCCGGCGGTCAAGGCGTTCGCCGCGGCCGTCGCCGTCCTGATCATCGCCTGCCCGTGCGCCATGGGCCTCGCGGTCCCGACCGCCGTCATGGTGAGTACCGGAAAAGGCGCCGAGATCGGCGTGCTGATCAAGGGTGGCGAAGCGCTCCAGCGCGCTGGTGATGTTCGCACGGTCGTGCTGGACAAGACGGGGACCGTCACCGAGGGTCGTCCCACCGTGACCAACCTCATCATCGCGCCCGATGGTTTCGCGGCCGGTGAAGCGGAGCTCCTGCGATTGGTTGCATCGCTCGAAGCATCGAGTGAGCACCCACTCGCCGACGCGATCGTGCGCCACGCCCGGGATCGGGAGCTGGCCCTGTTTGCCCCCGAGTCATTCGACTCGGTGACGGGACGCGGAGCGACCGGAGTCGTGAACGGGATCGCACTGGCGGTTGGAAACGGGGGGCTGATGGCGGATCGTGCCATCGACGTGACAGGACTGCGCGCCATCGCCGACACGCTCGCCGCGGAGGGAAAGACCCCGGTGTTCGTCGAGGCCAATGGCGCGTTCGCCGGGATGTTGGCGATCGCCGATCCCATCAAGGCGACGTCAAGGGACGCGATCGCGCAGTTCCATCGCATGGGGCTCGAGGTGGTGATGCTCACCGGCGACAACCGGCGAACGGCCGAGGCGATTGCGCGCGAGGCGGGGATCGATCGGGTTGTCGCGGAGGTGCTCCCGGAGGGGAAGGTCGCCGAGATCAAGCGGCTTCAGTCCGAGGGGAAAGTGGTCGCCATGATCGGTGACGGCATCAACGACGCGCCGGCGCTCGCCCAGGCCGACGTCGGGATGGCGATCGGGACGGGCACCGACATCGCCGCCGCCGCCGCCGATGTGGTGCTCATGCGCGGTGATCTCCGAAGTGCAGCGCAGGCGATCGAGCTCTCGCGACGCACGATGCGCACGATGAAGCAGAATCTGTTCTGGGCGTTCGTCTACAATGTCGTCGGGATCCCGATCGCTGCTGGTGTGCTGTACCCGGCGTTCGGGATTCTGCTGTGTCCCATCCTGGCGAGCGCGGCGATGGCGTTCAGCTCGGTCAGTGTGGTAACGAACAGCCTGCGGCTTCGCGGCGTACGGCTCGCGTGACGCCGCAATCCGTCAACAACATTCCACGCTCTCTGAACAAGGTGATATCCATGGCAACCAGGACCGCGCGTGTTGCACTCCCGTTGTCCGCCGAGGCCACCTGCGGTTGTGGAGCGAACGACAAGCCGAAGGGCCGGACGGCGCTCGCCGTCGATCCGGACATCAAGGAGCGCAACCTGAAGCGCCTGCGACGCGTCGAAGGACAGGTTCGCGGCCTCCAGAAAATGGTGGAGGATGATCGGTACTGCGCCGACATCATGACGCAGATCTCGGCGGTGCACGAGGCGCTTCGTGGCGTGGGGCTCGAGCTGATGCGGAACCATCTCAAGCATTGCGCCGCGACCGCCATTCGCACGGGCGGAGCGGACGCCGATGCGATGTACGACGAGCTGCTCGATCTCATGCACAAGTACAACCGTTGAGTCGGTGACAGCCGTGCACACCATCGTCCATCGGGCTATCACGGTTCCGGCGGAACTTGTGCGACACTGCAGGGATTGTAGACTATAGCCATGCCCCCCGCCCGCCGAATCACTGCGCTCGTCGTCAACCTGCTTCTCGGCCACGTCATGTGGGTGGGAAGTGGCTTCGCGTGCAGCATGCCGGCGATGGATCACGGCTCCAGCGCGACGCCGGGCATGGCAGCCATGG
>JANOCW010000099.1:0-13581 GCA_031412375.1 Gemmatimonadaceae bacterium
GGGGGTTGACCGGAGCGTCATACCCGAGACCTCTCCTCCCCCCGCATCGACCATGTCAGAGCTGATCACGGCGCCTCCACGGGCGCGCATGCCCAACCCGTTGAGCGCACCTTCCGGCGCGAAGCGACTCCTTGTCGTCGACGACGAGGAGAGCATCAGGGCGCCATTGAGCGCGTTCCTCCGGTCGCGCGGCTACGACGTGCAAACCGCAGAATCCGGAACGCGCGCGCTCGCTCTCCTCAGCGAGCAGAAGTTCATGCTCATGCTGTGCGACATCCGGATGCCCGGGCTCTCCGGCGTCGAGGTCGTTCCGCACGCCATCCGTGCCGATTCCGATCTCGCCATTGTGATGCTCACCGCGGTGAACGATGCGCCGACGGCCACTGAAGCGTTGTCGCACGGCGCGCTCGACTACCTGATGAAGCCGGTGGAGCTCACCGATCTCGAGGCCGCCGTCGAGCGTGCGCTGCACAAGCGCTCCCTGGCGATCGACCAGCGGAACATCGAGCGGATGATCCGGGAAGAGGTCGCCCTCCGGACGAGCGAGGTCGAGGCCGAGAAGCAGGCGCTTCGTTCCCTCACGGTGAACGTGGCCGAAACGCTGATCAACGCGATGGAGGCGAAGGATGTGTATCTCCGCGGCCATTCACAGCGCGTCGCCGAGCTCTCCGCATCGATGGCGGAGGAGCTCGGGCTCGATGCCGACACCGTCGAGCATGTGCGGCTCGCGGGGCGGCTCCACGACGTCGGCAAGATCGGCATCCGCGAGGCGATCCTGAACAAGCCGGGGGCACTGACGCCGGAGGAGTTCGATCACATCAAGACCCATGTCCGGATCGGGATGGAGATCCTCTCCCCCCTTCGGCACATCGGTCTCGCGCTGCGGTTCGTGCAGGATCACCACGAACATCACGACGGGAATGGCTACCCGCAGGGACTGAAGGGCGAGGCCATCTCGGTCGGCGGGCGCATCCTTGTCGCGGCCGATGCGTTCGACGCGCTGACGTCCCGCCGGGCGTACCGCGAGCCGATGACGCAGGAGGACACCGTGGCGTACATGCGGCGTCTCGCCGGAACGCTGATGGACCCCGCGGTCTTTACCGCGCTCGAGAACGTCGTGTCGCGTCGGGGATCCCTCGTCTTCATCGACGAAGTCTACGGCTGATCCACCGCACGCCGGCGAGGCCGGCGGCACTGCACGCTGAACGGGGCGCCCATCGCTGATGGACGCCCCGCTGGCATCAATGGGAGTGAGTGTGGGAGTGGGACTGGTGCCCCTTCGCGTGGTGCACCCAGCCGGTCACCGTCGCGACGCGCTTCCCCTGATGGCGGGCGGCCGCGAGATCGGCCTCTCCCGGGGCGCCGCCCCCCGTGACAGCCGTGGCGCCGTACGGACTTCCCCCGGCGAACATCACGGCATCGGAGTATCCCGGGGGACAGAGAATCAGACCGAGGTTGGCCATTGTCGTCATGATCGACCACAGGGTCGTCTCGTGACCCCCATGCCCAGTCGCGACCGACGTGAAGGCCGAGCCCACCTTGTCCACCAGCGCACCACGGTTCCAGAGCAGGCCGGTCTGGTCGATCACGTTCTTCAACTCGGCCGCCATCACGCCGTACCGCGTAGGCGCTCCGAGCACGAGCGCGTCGTACTGCGCGAGCTGCTCGACATCCTCCAGGGTGCGGTACCGCTCGGCGAGCGCCGACCGGCTCTCCGACCAGCCCGGGACGCTCGCGATCACCTTCGCCGGGGCGAGGTCATCGATGCGACGCACGTCGACCTCGGTGAACTTCACGGATCGAGCGCCCTCGACGAGCGCGTCGGCGATCCTGGCCGTGTTGCCCGTCCGGCTATAGAACAGAACCAGCACCTTCGGCATTCGATGAAGCCTCCAGTCGGGATGATCGATCTGCGTCGGTCGCGGTGTGATGACCCGCTGCGCGCCGACGCGCGCGCCGTGGATGATAAGATCCTTGACGGATCGACGCGCTGCATGTATCAGGGAGTCGAGCGGATGACACACGCTCGCCGGTGCATGTTGGCACGGAGCAAGGCACGCGAAGTGCAGGCGTGCGTTCGCAACTGATGTCGTGATGAATTGCAGCGCTCAGGTCACGAGATGACAATCCCTACAGGAGGCAGGCATGCCGCGCGGTGACGAGTCGCTTGATCTCATGTTCTCCGATCGTGATGATGACGCGGAGGATCTCGGGTACGGCGGAGGCGGTGGTGGCGGTGGCGCGTCGTACGATGACGACGAGGAGGAGGACGGCGGCTGGGCGATCAACAAGGACCAGACCGAGGATCTCTGGGACAGCGCCGAAGACTCCGACGACGAGGAGGAAGCCGAGGAAGGTGCCACCACCGAAGCGGAAGGTGAGGACGAGGACACCGATGCCTTCGCGCCGCGCCCTGGCGGACGTGGCGGTGCTGGTGGACGCGGTGCCGGCGCAGGCGGATCGCGCGGCGGCGGCGCATCGAAGCCCGGCAGCGGCGCCGGTGGCGGTGGCGCGTCGAAGCCCGGCGGCGGATCCCCTGGCGGTGGCGCTTCGAAGCCCGGCGGCGGATTCCCTGGCGGGAGCGCGTCGAAGTCCGGTAGTGGCTCCGGTGGTGGGATGAGTGGGTCGTCCGGCGGGATGGGCGGCGGTAGCGGTCGTCCCGGCATCGGTGGGTCGGGCGCTGCAGGCGCCGGAGCCTCCGGCGCGCGCTCTGGTGGTGCGAGCTCCGGCGGTGGCATGAGCGGTGGCCGCCCTGGATCTTCCACCAGTAGCGGCAAGCCCTCCGGCGGCAGCATGGGCGGTGGCGCAGCGCCGTTCGGCGCGAGCAGCGGCGGCGGACGTCCGGGGGGCGGATCGTCCGGCGGAGGCTCCGCGGGGAGCGGCTCATCCGCCAAGAGCGCCTCGAAGAGCGGGAGTGCGGGAGCTGGAACCAGCGCGGCAAAGAAGGGAAGCCCCCCAAAGTCGTCCAGTGGATCGTCGCGCAAGGGCGTCGGTAAGAAATCGTCAGGCGGCGGATCATCCCGAAAGGGTGGCGCCGGCAAGCCCAGTGCGAAGAAGGGCGCGGCAAAGAAGGGGGCGAAGAAGGGTGCGGCAAAGAGGGGCGCAGCGAAGAAGGGCGCAGCGAAGAAGGGCGCAGCGAAGAAATCCTCGCGCGGCAGGCCCACCGCGAAGAAGGGCGGACGAAGCGGCGGCGGCTCGTCACGGAAGAGCAGCGCGAAGAAGTCATCCCGCGGCGGGAAGCGCGGCCGCTAGACCACCGTGGTTTCGTGAGAAACGGCGGGGCGTGCGCGTGCACGCCCCGCCGTTTCGCTTCTCCACCGCGACCAATAGATATCCCCCATGGATGTATTCGAGCGACGCGTGCTCGATGCGCTCCCGCTGACGGTCTACACCGTCGATCTCGAGGGCTGCATCACGAGCGCGAACCGGTCGTGGTCGCAGTTCGCCCGCGCGAACGGGGCTCCGGGACTTGCGGAAGAAAAGACACTCGTCGGCGCGTCATTGTGGAGCGCCCTCGGAGAAGGCGGCGCGCGGGATCAGGTCGAGCGCGCCATGGAGTTGCTCCGCACCGGCCGGTCCCAGGCAGTGACCTGGGAGTTTCCGTGCAGCTCACCGACCGAGGAGCGCATCTTCCTGATGCAGATCTCCCCACTCCACGATGGGCACTCCGTCAGTGGCTACGTCTTCTCGACGGTGAACATCACGCCGAGCCACCGCTCGCGGGAGGCGTTGATCGATGCCGGAATCGCCCTCTCGCGCCCGATTGCACTCGACCGTGCATTTCACGAGGTAGCCCAGCAGATCCGCCGCGCCGTTCCCTACGATGCCATCGCCATCGCAGTCGCCGATGAGGGAACCGCGACGCAGCACATCGCGCATCACTCCGGCTATGAAGGGCCCATCGCCGCCATCGAGGAACGACTGGCTCCGATCTGGCGCGAGGCGATCGCGGCATCGACGGTCATCGTGCACCACGACGAGGGTGGTCTGGAGCTGACCGCACCGATGACGTCGCAGGACCTGACACTCGGTGCGGTCACCGTCCGCGCCGATGACATCGACTCGCCCCAACGCCTGGATGAGGCGCGCCGAGTCCTCGCCACGATCGCCGCCCAGACCGCCGCCGCCATCGAGCGGTCGCTGCTCGTCCGCCGGGTGGAGCACAAGCGACGCCTCGAGGCCATCGGCGAAGTCGCCGCCGGCGTCGCCCACGAGCTTCGCAACCCGCTGTTCGGCATCTCCTCCGCCGCGCAGTTGCTGCGCTTTCGAGCACGCGAAGATCCGGTCGTCGAGAAGAACGTCGGCCGCATCCTCCGCGAAGTGGAACGCCTCAATCGCATGGCGACGGAGCTGCTCGAATTCGGGCGCCCGAGAACCATCAGCATCAGGACCGGCGACCCCGACGGCGTGTGGGACGATGTCCTCGAGGGGCAGCGAGGGCGCCTCGAGAGCCGCTCGCTCCAGCTTCGCCGCACCCGCGCGGATCCACCGGCTCGCTGTCCCATCGACCACGAGCAGCTCGCGCAGGTATTCGTCAACGTGCTCCTGAACGCCGTCGATGCCGCACCCGAGGCCACTGACCTGACGCTCACTACAGCCACCCTCGCCAGCGGCGCGTGGCGATGCCGCCTCCAGAACGGTGGGGCACCGGTCCCGCCGGATGCGCTGCGCCGCGCCTTCGAGATCTTCTTCTCGACGAAGCCGGGCGGCACCGGTATCGGCCTCGCGCTCTGCCAGCGCATCATTGAGGAACACCGCGGCACCATCACCCTCGATAGCTCGGCAGAGGCAGGCACGACGGTGACCATCGTCCTGCCCCCGGCTGCATGAGCCCATCGCTCCTCGTCATCGATGACGACGAGACGATTCGCGACACACTCGTCGATTTCTTCCAGACCCTCGGCTACCGGTCGCAGGCGGTGGCGTCCGCCACCGCGGGGCGTCGCGCGATCGCCGAGCATTCCCCCGATGTCGCCCTCGTCGATCTCAGGCTTCCTGACGCTGACGGATTGACATTGCTGCAGGCCATTCGCGCGGACGATCCCGAGGTCGCCGTCATTGTCCTGACGGGCCATGGTGACGTGGCGACCGCTGTTCGCGCAATGCAGGACGGTGCGGTCGACTTTCTCGAGAAGCCTGTCGATCTGGACGCGCTCCAGGCCGCCGTCACACGGGCATCGGAAGCGGTCCGCATGCGGCGCGAGTTGACGCTGCTCCGGGCGCGTGACGCGGGCGTCGAAGCCGCACCCGGATTGCTGCCACCGACGCTCGAGCGGATGATCGACCTCGCCGCGCGCAACGACGATGCGCCGGTCCTTCTCGTCGGCGAGACAGGCACCGGGAAGGGCTTCGTCGCGCGCGGCATTCACCAGCGGTCTGGTCGTCGCGCCGCGCCCTTCGTCGACGTGAACTGTGCATCGCTCACCGCGACATTCTTCGAGAGCGAGCTGTTCGGCCACGAGCGCGGGGCGTTCACCGATGCGAAGCAGGCAAAGCGCGGGCTCCTCGAGATCGCGGGACGGGGAACGGTCTTCCTCGATGAGATCGCGGAGCTCTCGCTCGAATCCCAGCCCAGGCTCCTCAAGGTCATCGAGGACCGCGTCTTCCGACGGCTTGGCGGGATCGCCGAGCTTCGCACGGAGGCGCGCGTCATCACCGCCACGAACCGTCCCCTGGCACAGGCGATGGAGGAGGGACGTTTTCGGGCGGACCTGTACTACCGCCTGCAGGTGCTCACCATCGAGCTGCCGACGCTGCGCGCGCAGCCGGAGCGCATCGGGGCACTCGCCCGAACGCTGCTGCCACGCGGCGCAACGCTGTCGAAGCCGGCGATCGCGGCCATGCTGGGCTACGGCTGGCCGGGCAACATCCGTGAGCTCCGGAATTCCCTGTGGCGCGCCGCCATTCTCGCCGACGGATCACCGATTGCGCCCGCCCACCTTGGCCTCGCCGATACCGCGGAGAACAGTCCGACCCGCGGGGGAACGCTCGCCGACATCGAGCGACACGCCATCGTCGCCGCCCTTCAGCGCACCGGCAACAATCGCGTGCAGGCGGCGGCTGCGCTGGGCATCGCCCGCTCGACGCTGACGGAAAAAATCCGGAAGCTCGGGCTCGCGAGCCGACCGGAATCCGGTCAGGACACTCATCAGGACTGACCGGCTTTCGTCCATCGCAGTTGGCATCTCTGTGATCGACGGCGGCGTCAAGTGCATGCCCGGCATGTCCTTCGATCGATCCCGACGATGTCGGTCCGTCTTTCGCCCATTGCTGTGCTGACAGATCGTCGCGGGGCTCCCCAGGGGCTCCCACAACGACGGCCCCGATCACCGGAGCGTCCGTGCGCAGAAAGTCGGTCCTGCTTGTCGAGGATGAGGAGTCGATTCGTGAAAGCCTCGTCGAGCTGTTCGAGAGCGACGGTGTCGATACCGTTGCGGCGTCAACCGTCGCTGAGGCCCAGCGCTGGCTCGGCGATCGTGTCGTCGACCTCGTGGTCACCGACATTCGCCTCGGATCACAGCGCGATGGCGGCCTTCAGGTGATGGCTGCGGCGGGGATGCTTGCCGCCGATGCGCTCGTCATCGTCCTGACGGCCTTCCCCGACGAGAACAATCGCCTCGCCGCCGAGCGACTTGGCGCGACCCACTTTCTCCAGAAGCCCGTCGACCTGGATATCATCGCGCGAATCGCGGCGGAGCACGGAATTCCGACCGCGCTCATGGCGGCCGCGACGCGGCCTGAGGAAGAGCCGGCGGAGTAGGACTCGAGCGAGCCAGCGTCGTTTCCCACAGGGGTGGTGCGTGGTGGTGTGGGTGGGAGACGGCCTGGCGCCTCGCGGCGCGAGGCGCCGACTATCATTCAGCGGCACTTGTGATAGGAGCGGGGAATGCGCTGGCGAAAGGCACTGATCTCTGGGGGCGCGGCGCTTGGTGTCGCCGCGACGTTCAACGCGCTCATCGGGAAGCGCGTCGAGCCGCTCGAGAACCTCATTGGCGGTGATGAGGGCTGGTTCCACTGGCGCGGCCATCGCATCGCGTTTACACGACGCGGTAGTGGTCCCCCGCTCCTGCTCGTTCATTCCGTTCACGTCGCGGCGTCGTCCTTCGAGTGGCGATCCAACGTCGGCGCGCTCGCGGAGCATCACACGGTCTACACGATCGACCTGCTCGGATTCGGGCTCTCCGACCGCCCCGCGATCAGGTATTCGGCGCGCCTCTATCTCGCACTGCTCGCCGACTTCGCAGCCCAGGTCATCGCCGCACCTACCGTCCTCGTCGCGTCATCGCTCGCCGCCGCCTACGCGATCGTGCTCGGCGCGCGTGATCCCGGGAGATTTCCCGCGCTTGTGCTCATAGCGCCAACAGGGCTCGTTCGCCTCCACCGGGCGCCATCCACCGCGGGCGACATGGCACGATACGCCGTGGACTCACCGGTGCTCGGGACGGCCGTGTTCAACGCGATGGTTTCGCGGCGCAGCCTGCGGACGTATCTCGAGCGGCTGTACGTCGATGCCGGAAACGCCACCGAGGAGCTCGTGGAAGCGCTCTACACCACGGCGCATCAGCCCGGCGCGAAGTACGCCCCCTCGGCATTCCTCTCCTGGCACCTCAACATCGATGTGAGGCGTGCGCTGCGGCGCCTCCTTCAGCCTGTCCTCCTCGTCTGGGGCGAGCAGGCGACCGAGACGCCCGCCGAGGATGTTCGTGGCTTCCGCGCGCTGCGGCCCGACATGGACATCGCGATCCTCGACCCAGCCGGCGACCTGCCGCACGATGAGCGACCCGGGGAGTTCAACGAGATCGTGAGCACCTTCCTGACCAGGCTGCGCGCGACGGTCTGATTCGAACAACGCCGACGGAAGTCGACGGAAGCCGGCGCCAGCGGAGCACGCGGCGGCTACTGCCAGTCGACGCCCCTGTGAGGCAGCGTTATTCTACGCCTATGTCGGAAACCCCGGTCGCTCTGCTCCGCGCGCACGCGCGTCACGCACCATGGAATGCGCGCGGACTCGCCGCGCACGCCACCGCGCTCGTCGATGCCGCCGGTGTACGCCCCACGAACTCGTCAGCGAGGGCAGCGCCGAGTGCGCGCGCGATCCGCTTCTATGTCTCGCACGGCCTGCTCGATCGACCCGAGGGGACGGGAACGGCTGCGACCTACAACTACCGCCACCTGCTTCAACTGCTCGCGATCAAGATTCGCCAGCGCGAGGGACAGACGCTCGAGATCATCAAGGGAGAGATGCGCGACGTGACCGGTGACCTCCTCGAGCGTCGCGTCGCAGTCGCACTTGCGCCGGCGCTCGGTGCCGGTGCAGCGGAGTCCGTCGCACGTGATGACCACGAGGTGTTGAGCTGGCGTCGGGTCGCTGTGGCGGACGGTATCGAGCTGCACGTGCGCGACGACACGCCGGCATCGCGCGAGGAAGCGCTCATCGCGATGCGTGAGGCGGTGCGCGCTGCGCTTGGCCGTGCGGACATTCGGTAGCGGAGCTTCAATTGCGGCAACTGCGGCTACATCGTTGACGCCGTACCCGTCCCTCCGCCGTCATACCGTAGCCCGCTCGTCTCTCGACGGAACCCGCCGACCACCAGTGCCGGGACATGCGGGCTGGACAGCGCCGGCGCCCCGTCGATCGATTCCAGACGGAAGCCGCGCGAACGGCGCGCGCCCCGATGGATGCGGGTGAGGTGGACGGCGAGCGCCCGCGCCGCCGCTGTCACGTCGTCCGACGTGAGCTCGGGAGCGATCGCGAGACGCCGTCCCCGTCCCTCGACCGAGATCGCGACGCGTCCCGCTCGCGTCACGAGAAGCGCGCCGGTACCGCGCGGTCTCGACAGTGGGTCGCGGTGCACCGACTCGAGCACAAGCGCGTAGGGATTCGCGGGATCACTCGCCGCCATCACGATGAAGGGCGCCGCGTCGACCGCGCCCATCGTTCGCAGTCTCTCGACCGCATGCGGAAGTGCGAACTGCGCTCCACCCAGTCCCTTCACGAAGTAGCCGCGCCGGATTTCACCCCGGTATTCGAGCCGCCGCAGCTGATGGTAGATCGACCGCCATGACACCGGCGGCCGCTCGCGCCTCCACCAGTCGCGCGTCACGACTCCGTAGCGGTCGAGCCACTGCCGGGCAATTGCCTCGGCCCGCACGTCCTCGTCGTCGTAGGCACCCATCGTCGCTCCGCGGCGTACGAGTGACCAGCGACCCACCCAGGCGGCGTACTGCGAGCCATCCGGCCGGTCCGGGCGTCTCCATTTTGGAAGCCGGCGCAAGTTCATCCGGCGCTGGACAATCGGTCGGTTCGTGGATGGTGTGAAGTCGGCTGGAAGCCACCGTTCGGGATCTCCTGCGTCACCGACCGACCGCGGCGAGAGCGGCTTCCATCGTACGACCTCGCGCAGTGCTTCAATCGTGTCGTTCGTGATGAGCGAGGCGGCCACCAGCTCGCGCAACGCCTCGCGCAGTGCGAATGATCCGAGCGCGGTCACTGCCTGCAGATCCGCGAACAGCGATGCACCTTCGCTGCGCAGCACGTCGAGCACACGCGTTCCCGCCTCGCTCAGTGGTGTCTCCGCAGGCTCACCGAGCCAGAGCGCACCGCTCCCGCGGACGAAGAAGCGGACGCGCGACAACGTCATCATCGCCGAGGGCTCGTCGTAGCTCCCTTCGCCGGTCCAGACCAGCTGTCCATCGGCCGCAACGTCCGAGAGCCACTCGGGTTCGTAGTTGGCCACCCGCGACGGGAGGTAATCCCGCTCCCAGCCACCGGCCGGTCGCGCCATCCCCCCGAGCTGCCGCATGGCGTCCTCGACTCCAGCTCGCCCAGGGATCTGATCCTGCGGATCCAGGCGCTGCCACCGCTGAAGGAATGAGGCGAACGTCGGCAGCTCGACCGCCTCGATCTGCTTGCGAAGGGCAGCCAGCGCCCGGCGCCTCGCGCGCTCCGCGATTCGTCGCGAACACCACTCTGGTGCCAGCACCTCGCGGCGAAACTTCCCCTGCACGAGCGTTCCGCTGCGCCGCCATTCCGCCATCCGGGCCTCGATCCACTCGCCCGGCCATCCGAGCCGCGACACGATCTCAGCCACTGTCACCGGCCCCGAAAGCGCGACGAAACGGGCGAGGATCTCCCGGCGCGCCGATCCGCGAGTGACGTTCGGGGCGAGCAGCGCCGCCGGAATCGCGGTCGCCGCATCGCCTGGCGTGAGGTCGGCTCCCGATCGTACGGTCGCGACCGCCGCAGCCTCGAAAGCCGCGGCGTACCGTGGGTAGGATTCGGTCAGGATCATTCGCCACTCGGTCTCCGTGCCCGACGGAAGACGGATACCGATCATCCGCCCCGTCGCCGCGAGCTCTCCCGCCGGATCTCCGCGAACCCCTTCTTCGGTCGAGGCGACACGCGCCTGCACTTCATCCTCGCGCAGGTCGCCGGCACGATCGAGGAGCTGCGCGAGATCATCAGCCGTTCGCGCCCGTCGTCCCGGGGCCGTCCCCCGCCGCTCGGCGACGATCGTGTCGATCGCCTCCCGCGTCTCATCATCACTCCCTTCGCTTCCCATCACCTCGTCGAGCAGTGCGCGATCGATCGAGAGGAACGCGGCGCGCTGCTCTGCGCGCGGGGTGTCGTCACCATACAACCAGTCCATGACGAACCCGAACTGCAGGCTCGCGGCGAAGGGAGACGGCGCATCCGTCGCGACGACGTGCACGCGAATTTCGCCGGCGGAGAGCGACGCCAGGACGGAGCGCAGCCCCGACATGTCGAATGCGTCGTTCAGGACATCACGGTACGTCTCGACGAGAATCGGAAAGCTCGGGAACTGGTTCACCGTCTGCAGCAGGTCGAGCGCCTTGAGACGCTGAAGCCAGAGCGGCATCCGTCGGCGCGGATTGCCTCGCGGCAGGAGCAGCGCTCGCGCCGCGTTCATGCGGAAGCGCGCACCGAACAGGGATGTGCCGCCGACTTCGTCCAGGATCCGCTGCTCTGCCTCGGCTGGCGAAAGGTCGAGGAAGGTGGACAACGGCGGAGCGGTGCCGAGATCCGGCAGCCGCAGCATGATCCCATCATCGGTCGTCTGCACCTGCACGTCGACATCGCGGAGCGTTTCCCGCATCCGCTGCGCGATCGCCATGCCCCACGGGGCATTCACGCGCCCACCGAACGCAGCATGCAACACGATGCGAACCGCGCCGGTCTCATCGCGGAAATGCTCGAGCACGAGCGTGCGATCGTCCGGCACGACGCCTGTGGCCGCCCGCTGCGAGGCGATGTATGTGCGGATAGAGTGCGCTGTTGCCGCGTCGCACCCGTGGCGAGCCGCGAGCATCGCGTCGAGCGCGGCATCATCGCCCCCCTCCGCAACTTCGCGTCGCAGGGCGCCAACCCGGCGGCTGAGCGCGAGCGATCGCGACATGAACTCCCCGTGCCAGAACGGCATCCGCGCCGGCACGCCTGGCGCCGGGTTCACGATGACGCGGTCGTGTTCAATCGCGGCAATGCGCCACGTCGTCGACCCGAGCTGGAACACATCGCCAATCCGCGATTCGTGCACGAACTCTTCGTCGAGCTCACCCAGGCGGGTGCGATCGGGGAGGTTCACCGTGTACAGGCCACGATCGGGGATCGTCCCACCGGAGATCACCGCGGTCATCCTGCTCGCACGTGATCCGCTGAGGCGGTCGTTCACCCGGTCCCACGTGATCCTCGCTTCGAGCTCGGCAGCGAGCTCCGAGGGATACTTCCCGGAAAGCATCGAGAGCACTTCATCGAACGCCACGCGAGTAAGGCGATGATAGGGATATGCCCGACGCACGAGCGCGAACAGCTCAGCCGCCGTCCAGTCATCCACGGACACCGCCGCGACGATGACCTGTGCAAGGACATCGAGCGCATTCTGCACGACCTGCGTGGGCTCGACCTCCCCGGCGCGCATCGCCGCCACGATCGCGGCAATCTCCACTGCATCATCCCGGAACGTCGGGACCAGCACACCGCGGCTCTCGGCGCCGAGCGTATGCCCGGCGCGGCCGACCCGCTGCAGCCCCGCGCTCACCCGCTTCGGCGATTGCAGCTGCACGACCAGGTCCACCGAGCCGATGTCGATCCCCAGCTCGAGAGAGCTCGTCGTGACGAGTGCACGGATCGATCCGGCCTTGAGCGACTGCTCCAGCCCGAAACGCCGCTCGCGCGCGAGCGACCCGTGGTAGGGTTGCGCCAGCTCTTCTCCCGCAAGCGCGTTCACGCGTGCCGCGATCCGCTCGGCCTGCGCGCGGTTGTTCACGAACACCAGCGTCGTGCGGGATTGTCGGATGTGGCTGAGCACGAGCTCCGCGACCGACGGCCACACCGTTCCACCCACGTTCCCGAGATCGGGAACGGGCGACGCAACCGACAACGACATCGCCTTCGTCATGCCGCAGTCCACGATCGTGACCGGTCGCCACACCGGTTCCGGGCCATCGGAGGGTTCGCACCCGCCGAGAAAACGTGCGACTTCGTCGAGCGGTCGCTGGGTCGCGGAGAGCCCGATGCGCTGTGGAGGGCGCTCACACAGGGCATCGAGACGCTCGAGGGTGAGCGCGAGGTGGGCGCCGCGCTTGCTGCCGGCGACGGCATGGATCTCGTCGATGATCACCGCGCGCACCGAGCCGAACATGCCGCGACCCTTCAGGCTCGTCAGCATGATGTTCAGTGATTCGGGCGTCGTGATCAGGATGTGCGGCGTGCGGCGCATCATCCGCGCACGAGCAGCGGGCGGCGTATCGCCGGTCCGGACGGCGATGCGAATCTCGGGGAGCGTTCGGCCGGAGAGCTCGAAGCGGGCACGCAGTTGTGCCAGCGGATGCTCGAGATTGCGCTGGATGTCGTTGTTCAGCGCCTTCAGCGGGGAGATGTAGAGGAGCTGGATCGCGTTCGGCAGCGGCTCGCGCAGGCCATCGGCGATCAGTGCATTGAGCTCCCACAGGAATGCCGCGAGCGTCTTGCCCGTCCCCGTGGGCGCGAGGATGAGGGTGTGCGCTCCGCTGGCGATCGCAGGCCACCCGAGCCGCTGCGGGTCACTGGGTGCGCCCAGCGTCTCCGTGAACCATCGACGGACGTCGGGATGGAACGGGCGCAGGACTGCACCGGTCTTCGAGGCCGTTTTTCGCGGCCCGTCCTTCCGTGCCATGGCTGCCGTGGCGGCCCTACAGGATCCGCGACAACAGGTTCGCGCCCCGCTCGTACATCTTCTCGCGCCACGGCCGCTTCCGGAACTGCTCGAGCTTGATCTCGGTCGACCGCGAGAGATCATCGAAGTACATCGAGGTCATCGCCGCGGCCAGCGTGGCATCGATGGAAACGAGATTCGATTCGTTGTTGAGCGCCAGCGAGCGATTGTCGAAGTTCAGCGTCCCGATCGATGACCAAAGCCCGTCCACGACGAACGTTTTCGCGTGGATCATCACCGGCTTGTACTCATACAGCCTGACTCCGCCCTCGAGCAGCTCCTCGTATCGCGCCCGCGATGCGTAGGTCGTCATCATGACATCGGTCTCGTCACCTGCCGTCAGCACGCGCACGTCGACCCCGCGCTTCGC
>JANOCW010000100.1:0-10489 GCA_031412375.1 Gemmatimonadaceae bacterium
GCCGACCCACTCGAGGATGCGGGCGTGGGTCTCCTCGAACACTGACGGATCCTCCATCCGCAGCGCGACGAGCTCGTTGATGTCGAAGAAGCGGCGATAGTTGATGTCCTTTACCGCTCCCCGCCACGAGACGAGGCTATAGTGCTGGCGATCCAGGATCTCCCGAACGCGACGCTGCGCCCGCTCGTCCTTGCCATCGATCGTCTCGCCCCCGATCTCGGCGGCTGCGTCGGGCGACAGGGGATAGCTGTTGTCGAAGTACCTCACGCGCGCGATGCTCTCGCCCTCGACGCAGCCAATGGAGATCTCTCCGCGCCCGAGTACGGCGTCGAGCTCATCGCCAAGGACGGGCAGCAGCACTCGGCCGCGCAGGGCGGCGTCCGGTGAATCCCAGTCGATGTCGAACCAGTGGCCGTAGATCGATTCCCGCCCGTTCGCGAGCACATCCTCCCAGTAGGGATTGGTTCTACCCGTGCCCATGTGATTGGGGACGATGTCGAGGACGTAGCCAAGGTCGTGGTCGTGCAGCGCGGTCACGAACGCGCGGAACGCATCCTCGCCGCCGAGCTCGGGGTTCACGCGCTTCGGATCCGCGACATCGTAGCCATGGGTGCTTCCCGGTCGCGCTGTCAGGATCGGCGACGTGTACACGTGGGAGATGCCGAGCTGCGCGAGGTAGGGCACGATCGCGCTGGCGTCGCCGAGCGTGAAATCCTTGTGGACCTGCAGCCGGTAGGTCGCACGAAGCGGACGCGTGCGCCGTGACGTGATCATGCGATTCCTCGACGCTCGCCGAGCGCGGCGTGAAAGGTGGTATCGGCGCGCAACGTCTCGACCGACACTCGCAGGCGTCGCGTCCAGCTCGGGAAATCGTCCGGCCCGACGCCGGGCAGGTTGACCGGGTTGCGCTCGCCGACGATGTCATCGACCGAAATGCCGACGAGCGCCGCCGGCGACCGGCAGAGAAAGGTGTGGATCGCCGCACGCAGCGCCGCGTTCGAGCACGGCTCCTTCGCCGCCGGGAGCAGGCCATCCGACGCGAGCCGCCGGAGCAGTGCGGCCTTTTCCGCGTCGCGATCCTCGTGCGCCTTCACCACGTCGGCGTCGGTGTCACCCTTGCCTTTCACCCCGAGCTGGCCGGCAGCGTTCCTGAGGTCGATGTCGCGGCCCTCCCACCACCCGGCGATCGTCGGCATGTCGTGGGTGTTCGCCGTGGCCAGTGACAGCGGCGCGTACGACGACGCAGGCTTGAACCCACCATTCTTCGTTCGTTCGAAGTAGAGCACCTTCGACGAGAGGATGTTGCGTGCGATGAGCGCGGGGGGAACGTCCGGCGGCACCGTTCCGAGATCCTCGCCGACGACCAGCGCTCCGGCGCGAGTCGCTTCGAGCGCGAGAATGCCGAGGAGGTCGTCCGCCGGAAAGCGAACGTAGGCGCCGGCCTTTCCGCTTTCCCCCTCGGGAATCCAGAACTGGCGGAACAACCCGATCACATGATCGATGCGCAGCGCGCCAGAGTGTCGCAGCGACGATCGAACGAGATCGATCCAGTATCGGTAGCCATCCCGTGCAAGGCGTCGCGGGTCGATCGGCGGCAGCCCCCAGTTCTGGCCGGCCGGCGCGAGAGGATCGGGCGGAGCGCCGACGCTCGCTCCCTGGAGAAAGAGTCCGGGAAATGCCCAGACATCGCTTCCATTCGGCGACGAGCCGATGGCGAGGTCCTGGTAGAGGCCGATCGGCATGCCGCCCTCGCGCGCGGCGGTCGCGGCGGAAGCGAGCTGGCAATCGAGCTCAAACTGAACATACCGATGATAGTCCACGTCATTCGCGTTTGACGTGCGGAACGCCGCAACCGCCTCGGAGCGCGGATCCTGGTAGCGTGTCGGCCACGCGCGCCACGGCACCGGTCGTCGAGCTGCGCCACTCCGCTTCCCGAGAGCGCCGTCGAGCGTCATGAACGTCGCGAAGTTCTCGAGCGCTTCACCCTGGGCATCGACGAACGCCCTGTATCGCTCACCCCGCACGGTTCCGCTGCCATGCCGTTCCGTGAAGGTCGCATGCAGCGCCCGCAGGATGGGCTCGAGCGTCTGCGCAATGCGCGCGTACTCGACCTGCTCCGAGACGCGCAGGTCGGCACGCACGCCGCGCACATCCCGTGACTGCACGAGATCCCTCGCTGCGTCGGACTCCGCCAGCTCCGGGATCGCGCTGATGTCGAGGTATAGTGCGTTGCGAAAGAGCCTGCTCACCGGGCTGTACGGACTGATGTCACTGTCCCGATTGAACAGCGCATGCAGGGGATTCACGCCGACGAAGCCGGCTCCGATCTCCCCGCCCCACTCGACCAGCGACCGCAGGTCGCCGAGCGTACCGATGCCCCAGCTCTCGCGCCCGTGCAGCGTGTACAGGTTTGTCGTCAGCCCGAATGCTCGCGCTCCGCCAGGAAGCTGATCCGGCGAGGGGCAGCGTCCCGGTGTGATGATCAGACGCTGCGCTCCTTCCCGCCATCCACCGCCCGTGAGCACCCGGAGCCGCAGCTCGTAGTAGCCCGGGGCCATCTCCGGTGGATAGGCAATCGTCGCGATCCCGTTCGCCACCGGTGCACGGCCCCCCGCGGTGATCTCGTGCGAATGTTCATCGCGAATCGCATACGACCACTCGACGGTGCGCACACCGGCGTCCACCCGCACGCGCATGCCGGGGCTCCGGTCATCGACCGCGACGACGGCGCTCGGCGGGATGAGGGCCTGGCGGTCTTCGTCGTCGAGGCGCTCCAGCGACCGGCGCGCCGCGGCGTCGCTCGCCGCCTCGACCCCCATGGCGGCGAGAAGCGCGATGCGCGTCCTGTCCGGTGTGCGGCGAGTCTCCCGTCCCGTCTGGTCGACGTATTCGTCCACGATTCCCATTCGATCGGCAATCTCGCGGAGTGCGCTGGCCGGGCCGCGCGCCGTTCTCCCCGGTCGTGTCGGTCCGCGCTTCCGCTGACTATTCGCGCGCGCCACGTCCCTCCACCTTCCGCCGAATCAACGGATCACCGCCCCGTCGGGAGCGAGAATGAGCGCGCCGAGTGGAGGAAGATTGACCTGCAGCGACTGCGGATACCCGTGGAAGTGCGCCGCGTCCGTCGGAACGAGGGACGCGCGGGCGGTGCCGCTTCCGCCAAAGCGGGATTCGTCCGTGCTAAGCAGTTCGCGGTAGGTGCATGCCGCTGGCGCACCGATGCGGTAATTCTCCCGCGGGACCGGGGTGAGGTTGAGGATCACGACGACGTGATCGTCCCCATCACGGCGCACATACGACACGACCGAGTTCTCGCGATCGGCGACGTCGATCCAGGAAAAGCCGTCGAAGTCGCCGTCGCGCCGCCAGAGGGCCGGGCGCTGGCGATAGAGCGTTCCCATGGCTCGCATGAACTCGAGGAACCCGCCATTGAGCGGTTCGCTGGCGAGGTGCCAGTCGATGCTCCAGTCGTGGTTCCACTCCCGCCACTGCGCCACCTCCATGCCCATGAACAGCAGCTTCTTCCCCGGGCGCGTGTACTGGTACGCGATCAGCGACCGCATGTTGGCGAACTTCTGCCAGTCATCGCCGGGCATCTTCCCGACGAGCGAGTTCTTGAGGTGCACGACCTCGTCGTGCGACAGCGGCATGATGAAGCGCTCGCTGTACTCGTACATCATCGCGAAGGTCAGCTGGTTCTGGTGATGCGCACGATAGAGCGGGTTCCGCGCGAAGTACTCGAGCGTGTCGTGCATCCATCCCATGTTCCACTTGAAGGTGAAGCCGAGGCCGCCCTCCGACGCCGGCTTCGTCACCCCGGGCCACGCCGTGGACTCCTCGGCCACCGTGAAACAGCCCGGCTGGTAGGTTCGAATGACCTCGGTCACCTCGCGCAGGAAGTCGATCGCCTCGAGGTTCTCGCGGCCGCCATGGCGGTTGCGGAGCCACTCTCCAGCCTTGCGGCTGTAGTCGAGGTAGAGCATCGACGCCACGGCGTCGACCCGCAATCCATCGATGTGGAATTCGTCGAGCCAGTAGAGCGCGTTCGCCGTGAGGAAGTTGCGAACCTCCGTCCGGCCGTAGTTGAAGATCAGCGTGCCCCAATCGGGGTGCTCGCCGAGCCGGGGATCCTCGTGCTCGTAGAGCGCCGTGCCGTCGAAGAGACGGAGCGCGAAGTCATCCTTCGGGAAGTGCGCCGGTACCCAGTCGAGGATGACGCCAATGCCCGCCTGATGCAGCGTGTCCACCAGAAAGCGGAAATCATCGGGCGTGCCATACCGCGACGTCGGCGCGTAGTACCCGGACACCTGGTATCCCCACGAGCCGGTGAAGGGATGCTCCGCCACCGGGAGCAGCTCCACGTGGGTGAAGCCCATCGATGTGAGGTGCGGGGCGAGCCGCCCGGCAATCTCGCGGTAGGTGAGCGTGCGGTTGCCTTCCTCGGGCATCCGCGCCCACGACCCGAGATGACATTCGTAGATGAGCATCGCCTCGCGCGGGTAGTCCCGCCGCGGACGTTCGGTTATCCACTCGGCGTCATTCCATTCGTAGCGATCGTCGCGCTGCACGATCGACGACGTGCCTGGCGACTGCTCCATCTTGAACGCGAACGGGTCGGTCTTCAACCGTGGCAGCCCTTCGCGCGTCAGGATCTCGAACTTGTACAGCGCGCCCTCACGAACTCCCGGGATGAACAGCTCGAACACACCTGACGCGCCGAGACGGCGCATCGGGTAGAGCCGGCCGTCCCACGCGCAGAAGTCGCCGACGACGCTGACCCGCCGGGCATTCGGCGCCCAGACGGCGAACGCCACGCCCTCGACGCCGTCCAGCGTCATCGGGTGCGCGCCGAGTTCCTCCCAGAGGCGCCGGTGGGTGCCCTCATTGAAGAGGTGCAGGTCGACCTCGCCCATCGTCGGCTGGAAGCGGTACGCATCGTCGTGCTCCCAGCTGGTCCCATCGGCGAACCGAAAGCGCAGCCGATAATGAATCGGGAATCGGGCATCCGGAATCGCGACATGAAACATCCCCGTGTGAAACGGCTCCATCGGGAGCACGCCTCCGTCGGCCAGCACGCATTCCGCTGCGGCGGCGCTCGGGTGCATCGCGCGCACGACGATGCCGCGGTCGGTTCCCTCCCGCAGCGGATGCGCGCCGAGCACCGAGTGTGGATTGCCGTGTTCCCCGGCAAGCAGCGCGTGAATCGCCGCCGGATCGGGGAAGGGAATACGCACGGGCTCCGGTGCCGCGATGTTCGACTCCGGCGTGGCATTACGCCATCCGGCTTTCCGCGGAGCTTTACTCATGATTACGGCCCTCCCTCGGCATTCGACGTTGCCCCATTCGGTGCTGTTCTCGCTGACGCGTCCGCCGATCTCACGGCAAGGGTATTCACCGCGGCGGCATGGTGGATCGGGTCCAGGCGTCGATCGTGGCCATAGCGTAGGAGGAGAAACGAATAGGCCGCGACCCGGATCGGTCCTTCCGTCGAAGGGCCGCGATCGAGCGATGCGGTGTCGATCATTTCCACCCACAGGCCATCACCGGTCAGCCTCGGCAGCGTAAAGTCGAGGTCATGATCGCCGGCGTGGGCAATGAGCAGCATGGTGTCGCCCTCGATCGGCCGCCCCCGGTCATCCGTCTCGTCCGTCGAGTCCCCGGGAATCAGCATCCCGATCGTTTGATTGTCAGGATCGTGCCAGTCGGAGTCCGTGAGCTCCGTCCCGTCGGGGCGGATCCAGAAGAGGTCCTTGTTCCCCGCTTCGGTGGGCTTTCCGTGGAAGAACGAACGCCGCCGCAGGACAGGATTCGAGTGCCGAATGGCGAAGATCTGCCGCGTGAACTCGAGCTGCTTGCGCTGGAGATCGGTGAGAGCCCAGTTCATCCACGTCAGCTCGCTGTCCTGCGCGTAGGCGTTGTTGTTTCCCTTCTGCGTCCGCGCAATCTCGTCGCCATGAGCGATCATCGGAACGCCCTGGGAGAAGGCGAGCGTCGCGAGCATGTTCCGCATCGTGCGCTGCCTGATGTCGCGGATCCCCTGGACGTCGCTCGGGCCTTCTGCGCCCCAGTTGCGGCTGTGGTTCTCGTTCGACCCGTCCTGGTTGTTCTCCCCGTTCGCGACGTTGTCCTTCTGCTCGTAGCTCACGAGGTCGTGCAGCGTGAACCCGTCGTGGGCCACAATGAAGTTGATGCTCGCATAAGCCTGGCGATCGCTCCACTGATAGAGATCGCTGCTGCCTGAGAGGCGCGAGGCAAACTCGGGAACCACGCCGGGGTCGCCCTTCCAGAACTTTCGCACGGCATCGCGGTACTGGCCGTTCCACTCCGCCCACCCGATCGGAAAGTTCCCGACCTGGTAGCCGCCGGGCCCCACATCCCAGGGCTCGGCAATGAGCTTGACCTGCGAGAGTACCGGATCCTGGTGCATGATGTCGAAGAACGTTCCGAGGCGATTGACCTCGTGCAGTTCGCGCGCGAGCACGGTCGCGAGGTCGAAGCGGAAGCCGTCGACATGCATGTCGAGCACCCAGTAGCGGAGGCTGTCCATGATGAGCTGGATCGTCCGCGGGTGCAGCATGTTCAGGCTGTTGCCCGTACCGGTGAAATCCATGTACAGTCGCGGATCGTCCGGCATCAGCCGATAGTAGGCCTTGTTGTCGATCCCGCGCAGCGACAGCGTTGGCCCGAGGTGATTCCCCTCGCCCGTGTGATTGTACACGACATCGAGGATCACCTCGATGCCCGCCGAGTGCAGCTTCTTCACCATCGACTTGAACTCGTACACCTGGCTCCCCAGCCCTCCACTCGAGTAGCGAACGTCGGGCGCCAGAAATGCGATCGAGTTGTAACCCCAGTAATTCGTGAGGCCCCTCTCGGCGAGGTGTCGGTCCACGACGTAATGGTGCACGGGCAGCAGCTCTACCGCGGTCACGCCGAGTGAGAGGAGGTGCTCGATGATCGGCTCGGAGGAGATGCCGAGGTAGGTGCCGCGCAACCGCTCCTCGACGTCGGGATGCCGGATCGTCATTCCCTTCACGTGCGTCTCGTAGATCACCGTGCGATTCCACGGCACTTTCGGCGGACGATCGTTACCCCAGGTGAAAGCCGGGTCGACGACGACGCACTTCGGCAATCCGCCTGCGCTGTTGCTGGTGGACGGCTCGAGGTCCTCCTGCTCGCCACCGACCTTGTACGCGAAGAGCGCGTTGCTCCACTTGATCGTCCCGCTCACCGATTTCGCGTAGGGATCGAGGAGCAGCTGCGCCGGGTTGAAGCGGTGGCCGTCGCGCGGCCTGTACGGACCGTGCACCCGATAGGCATACAACTGCCCGGGACGGATATCCGGGAGATAGCAGTGCCAGATCTGGTCGCTGCGGTTCTTCACCGGAATTCGCAGCCGCTCCGTCTCGTCCTCGGCGCGATCGAAAAGACAGAGCTCCACGCCGGTCGCGTTCTCGGAGAAGAGCGCGAAGTTCACTCCCTCGCCATCCCAGGTTGCACCCAGGGGGTAGGCATATCCAGGCCAGACCCGCATCTACCGGGACTCGACTCGATGGAGCACGGCGCTCCATGGCGATACGGCGACGCGGCCCAGCGTATCGGCCGACTTGCTCGGGACGCGCCCCGGCGCCGCACGCGGGGTATACGGATTGTCATCCGTCGCGAGAATCCGCGTGGCGCGGTCGGCGACACTGCCGCTCTCGGTGATCGAGAGGTCCACCCGCTCATCGGAGACGTTGTACAGCGCGACGAGTCGCGCGGCGGTGCGTTCCTTCGGCATGAGCGTGAGCCGGATCCAGCCGCCGGTCTCATCGTGCTCGACCGCGACCGTTGCATCGCCAGGACGCAGCGATCGCTCCTCCCGCCGCAGCTTGAGCAGGTCGCGGTAGAGCGAGAGCATCGCGCCGCCTTCGCCACCCGCCGAACGCGTCCGGTTCAGCCGCGAACGCAGGAACGTCTCCTCCGCCTGTGGATCGGGCACGTCATCCCCCCAGCCGAACGCCTTGAACTCCTCCATGCGTCCCTTCCGCACTGCGTCGACGAGCGCCTCGTCGCCGTGGCTCACGAAGTAGAGAAACGGGTTCGTCTCATCGTACTCCTCGCCCATGAACAGCATCGGCACATACGGAGAGAGCAGGTAGAGGGCCGCGGCGAGCTTCCGCTTCTCGAACGGGACCAGCGTCGACAAGCGATCGCCCACGGCACGATTCCCGACCTGATCGTGATTCTGAGCGCACACGACGAAGTGATCGGCCGAGACATCCATCGCTGGTGCACCGTGCATTCGCTTGCGGAACGCACTGAACCGGCCGTCGAACACGAATCGTCGTTCGAGTGCCTTCGCGATGGGACGCACGCCGCCGAAATCGCTGTAGTAGCCCTTGGTCTCATCGGTGAGGCGTGCGTGAATGGCATGATGCAGGTCATCGCTCCACTGCGCATCCATCGCGAAGCCGCACTCCCCACCGCGCACGACCCTGGGGTCGTTAAGGTCGCTCTCGCCAATGATGTGGACCCGTCGTCCGAGCACCGCACCCTGCGCATGCACCGCGTCGGTGAGATCGCGCAGCACATGACGCGCCCCGAAATCGAAGATGCCGTGGATGGCATCGAGGCGAAGCGCATCGATGTGGTATTCGGTGATCCAGTGCAGGGCGTTGTCGATCACGAACCTCCGCACTTCGTCGCTGTCGGGGCCATCGTAGTTCACCGCCTTTCCCCACGGCGTCCGGTAGGTCTCCGTGAAGTACGGGCCGTAGCTGCCGAGGTAGTTGCCCTCGGGTCCGACGTGGTTGTAGACGCAATCGAGGATCACCGCGAGTCCCGCGCCGTGCGCGGTGTTGACCAGCCGCCGCAACTCCTCGGCGCCACCGTACGCGCTGTGAGGCGCGTACAGGTGTACGCCATCGTAGCCCCAGTTGCGCGCGCCGGGAAACTCCGCGACCGGCATGATCTCGATCGCCGTGACGCCAAGCTGCTTCAGCTCCGCGAGGTGGCCCGCGACCCCCGCGAAATTGCCGGAGCTCGAGAACGTCCCGACGTGCAGCTCGTAGATGATGAAGTCCGCCATTTCGAGGCCGGTCCAACGGCTGTCGGTCCAGAGAAAGGCCGTCGGATCGATCACCCGCGACGGCCCGTGCACGCCCTTCGGCTGGCTTCGACTCACGGGGTCCGGAAACGCGTCCTTCCCGTTCAGCCGGTAGCGGTACTCCGCCCCCGGGCCGATCCCCCGGACGTCACCCTCGAAGACGCCTCGCCCATGTGACTCCAGCGCATGCTCGCCGCGCCCCTCCACGACCACGGCAACTTGCGACGCGCTCGGCGCCCACACGCTGAACCGGGTGCCACCGTGAATCGGCGTGGCGCCGCGGGTGAGCTTCCACGCCTCCGTCATTGGTCTCCCGCAGGGCCCTGCTCGGTGAGGCGCGCGATGCCACGCAGCGGAATCCACACCCAATCCGGACGATTGTTGAGCTCGTACGCGAGCTCATAGAACACCTTTTCGATCTCGAACAGCGAGATCAGGCTGGCGACGGCCGGGCGGCGGGCGGGCAGGAATTGGGGTCCCCCGGCCTTACCAGCAGCGAGGTAGCCACTGAGGAACGCCTTGCGCACATCGCGCTGCCATCGGCCGGCGCGAATCTCGATCAATCCGCGCGGCAGGCCCTGGCCGCCCTTCATGACATCGGTCGCCGCCGTCGCCGCGGCGTAGGCGAACGAGCGCAGCATTCCCGCGACATCCCGCAGCGCAGAGTGGCGTGCGCGGCGCTCGCTGAGGGGTCGTGCCGGCTCACCCTCGAAGTCGATGATCATGAACTGCCCCTCGGGCGTGCGGAGCACCTGTCCGAGGTGGTAGTCACCATGATGGCGGATGAGCGCGCCGGCATCGTCGCGCACCTCGTCCTCGATCTCGGCGACCAGCTCCGGAAACTCGGCGCGCCGCCTGAGCAGCACACGTGCAGCCGGGGCCGATTCCTCGGGAAGCGCGGCGTGGCGCATCCGGTGGTCGAGCAGCGCAAGTCCCTCGTCGATGGAAGAGCGCGCCGCCGCCGCCCAGCGACGAACGGTGTCGGGTCGCGCGCCTTGCGGGGCGAAATCGGGATGTGCCGCATCCGACGCGAGTGCGTCGTGAAGCTCGCGCGTCACGCGGCCGAGGTCACGTGCCTCGTCGGCGAAGGCAGTCGCCGGCTCGGTGCCGTCCGGGAGCGACAGATCTCGCCGCGCGCTCTCGAGCGTGTACCACCATGCATCACCGGACCCCTTCACGAAGTGCTGGAGGATGCCGGCCACGCTGGACCCGTTCCTCCCATCGAGCCGGATGGTCCCGAGCAGCGTCGGCGTGCCATGGAAGTCGGTGCGTGTCGTAAGGATCCGTCCGATCTCAACATCGGGATTCTCGCCAACCTCGAGCCGCTGGAACAGCTTGAGGATCGCGCGGTCGACGTAGATGATAGACGTGTTGATTTGCTCCGTGGAGACCACCCTCTGG
>JANOCW010000101.1:0-79012 GCA_031412375.1 Gemmatimonadaceae bacterium
CGACGCCATCGGTGCGCTACGCACCATGTACGCGGCGCCCGGCGATCAGGCGTACTGGGACGGGCTGCACGGGCGGATCATGGGCTACATCCAGGCGTCCGAGGGCGCATGGTGGATGGGGTTCCGCAACTGGAAGCCCCTCGGACTCGTCGCGGCGGCGATTGCACTCGTCGCCGTCGGGTTCGGCGCCGCGGGCGTGCGCGATGCGGAGACGCGCGCGGCCTACGACGCCGTCCTCACCGACACGACCCCATCGTCGGCGTACGAGCGTGTGGTTCGCACCCCGGGCCTCACGGAAAGCGACGCCATGTTTCTCTACGTCATCTCCTACTGACAGGACCGGAGACTCCCATGCAGGGCTCGAAGAATCTCGCGGTCATGTTCCTGCTCGGCGCCATGCTCGTCGGCGGCGCCCTCGGCTTCGCCGCCGATCGCTATGTCGTGAAGGAACGACTATGCTCCCCGAAGCTGAGCGAGAGCGCGCTGCGCCAGGCGTTCTACAACGATCTCGATCTCACCGCCGAGCAGCGCAGCGCGTGGGACGCGCTGCTCGATGAGCGTCACCGCGCCATGGGGGCGGCTCGGGCCTCGATCCGCCCGCGGCAGGACTCGATCATGGACAGCTACCGGCTCCGCACGACTGAGCTCCTGACCCCGCCGCAGCGCCAGCGGCTCGACGAGCGTCGGCGCGCCGACCGCGCACGGCAGGACCGCTCGCGTGACGAGCATCGCCAGCGCGACAGCGCCGGCAAGACCACCGGCAAGTAGTCACCACTCCAGGATACGACACCCAATGTTCAAGCGACTCGTGGCGCTGCTCGCCGTGCCGATGGTGCTCTCCGCCCAGCAACCCACCGAACCCCGGCTGATCTCGCTCGAGGAGGCCGTGCGGCTCGCGCAGCAGAACTCGCCGAGCGCCATGCAGGCGCGCGGGACGCTCCGCTCGCGGGCGCTGGCCGTCCGCTCCGCGTACGCAGCCTTCCTGCCGACGCTCAACGGCACCGTCGGGCTGGGACGACCGATCGCGGCGCCAACCACTGTCGTCAATGGAGTGACGCGAGAGCTGCCCCGTCAGTGGAGCCACAACAGCAGCATCTCAAGCAGCCTGACCCTCTTCGATCCACTGCGCTACTACGATGTCGGAGAGGCGAAGCGCAACGTGGACGTCGCCGAGGCATCCGAGATCCAGAACCGGTACGCGATCTCGCTGCAGGTGAAGCAGCAGTACTTCAACGCGCTCAATGCCCGTGAGTCCGAGGCTGCTGCCCGGTCGGCGCTCGAAGTCGCCGAGCAGAGCTATCGCGCGGCGACGGCACGCGTCCGGGCGGGGTCCGCGACAACGTCGGATTCCCTGCGCGCCCTGATCCAGGTCGGCAACCAGCAGATTGCCGTGCTGACGGCGCAGAACAACCTCCGGCAGGCAAACGTCGGCTTGTCGCGCCTCGTCGGGACCGACTTCCCCGTGCAGGCCGACCCCGCCGACACGATCGACGTCGCGGAGACGGCACTCGACAGTGCCTCGCTCGTGCTGATGGTCGACCGCGGGCCCGTGCTCGAGCAGCAGCGCGCGCAGCTCGCACTCGCCCGCTACACAGTGAAGTCGGCGCGCACGCGCTACTGGCCGCGCGTCAGCAGCGTGAACATCTCCCGCAGCGGTAGCGGAGCCGGCTTCTACGGATTCGACGACCTGCCGTACAGCTACGGGCAGACGCAATGCTGCAACATCAGCGTCTCGATGACCTTCTGGGACAACTTCCAGCGCGAGGACCAGCTCGTCGCCTCGCGCATCCAGGTCGAGAACGCGCAGGCGAACCTCCGCGACCAGGAGCTCGGTCAGCAGCAGGGGCTCTCGCAATGGATCGGGACGCTGCGCACGACCCAGGCGCAGATGGCAGTCCAGCGCCTGTCGCTCGCCGCGGCCGAGGAAGACCTCCGGGTGATTCAGCTGCGCTACGAGCTCGGCGCCGCGACCCAGCTCGAGGTGACGACATCGCAGGACGCGCTCAATCGCGCGCGCCTCGCGCTGATCGACACGCGCTATCGGTACCGCATCGCCAAGGCGCAGATCGAAGCCCTCATCGGTCGCGAGCTGTGATGAACCGGGGCGTCGCGGTCGCCATCGCGATCGCGCTGGCTGCCTGCGCCAAGGACAAGGCTCCGCCGACGGTGATCCAGACCGAGCCCGTCGCCCGGCGCTCGATCATCGTTGCCGCTGAGGCGACCGGGACAGTCGAGCCCGTGAACATCGTCGAGGTCAAGTCCAAGGCGTCGGGCCAGATCACCAACATGACGGTGGAGACGGGGAGCGAGGTGAAGCGAGGCGATCTCCTCGTCCAGCTCGACACGCGCGATGTAGACCAGCAGTGGAAGCAGGCCAAGGCGGATCAGGAAGCCGCGAAATCGCGCCTCGACGTCGCGCTCTCGACGCGGACTCGTCAGCGCTCGCTCTTTCAGCAGCGCGTCATCACCGAGGCCGAGTTCCAGCAGGGACTGTCCGACAGCTCGAGTGCGCAGACGGCATTCGTGCGGGCCGATGCGGCTCTCGATCTCGCCGAGCAGCGTCGGGATGACGCGACGGTGCGCGCCCCGATCGAGGGCACGGTGATCGAGAAGACCGTGTCAGAAGGCTCCGTGATCACGTCGTCCACCGGCTCGATGGGCGCGGGAACGACGCTGCTGAAGATGGCGGACCTCACCCGCGTCCGGGTGCGCGCGCACTTCAACGAGACGGACATCGCGAATGTGAAGGACGGGCTGACGGCGACGGTCACCGTCGATGCGTTCCCGGGGCAGCCCTTTCGCGGAGAAGTCGAGAAGATCGAGCCCACCGCGGTCGTCCAGCAGAGCGTCACGCTCTTTCCCGTGCTCATCTCGCTCGACAATTCCGAGCGCAAGCTCAAGCCCGGAATGAACGGCGAGGTGCGTGTGGAGATCGACCAGCGCGACAACGTGCTCGCCGTTCCGAGCGATGCGATCCGGACGACGCGCGAGGCGGAGTTCGCGGCCGGCCTGCTGAACCTCAATCCTGACTCCGTGCGCAAGCAGGTGGACGCGCAGCTTGCGGCGTCCAGCGTCGGGGGTGGCCCGACGGTCGTCGGCCAGACATCGCGCGGGGACATCGACCTCACGGCCGTCGCCTTCCAGGACCCGACGCAGCGCGGGAGTGGGCAGGGGCAAGGGCGCGGCGGCCCACCGCCGACCGCGGCCGAGTGCAAGCCGGTCGCTGATGCCTATGCCAGGAATCCAGCGTTGAAGGCGCGCATCGACTCGCTCGGCGCCACCATGCGCTCCGGGGGTGACGTCGATCGGCAGGCCATCATGACGGCCATGAGCTCTGCATACGGCACCCTCGGCGTGGATGCAATGCTCGCGCGCCGCTGCGGTCGGGTCCTCAACCCGCAGGCCGGTGGCGCCGCAACGGGTCGTGAAGGCGCACTGCGCGGCGTAGCGGCAACGACCGGCGCCGCCACGCCACAGCCGCAGGCGACGGGCCCGGTGCGCAGTCCGCGGGCCGGGGGACAGGCTGGAGCGGGCGCGGAGGTTGGCATCGGCCAAGGCGCTCGCAATAGTGGTCGAGGCGGGTCACGCGGTGGTGGTGGTTCGCGCACCGGTCTCGTGTTCGTGGCGGTGAACGGGACGTACCAGCCGCGTGTCATCCAGATGGGCCTCGCGAGCTACGACTACACCGAGGTGACCTCCGGAATCGAGGAGGGCGAAGCGGTCGTGCTGCTGACCAGTGCACAGCTCCAGCAGCAGCAACAGCAGCAGCGCGACCAGATGCGCGCGCGTCAGGGTGGGCCGCTCGGCCAGCCCGGCGGCGGCGCTGGCCAGCGCGGGCCGGGTGGCAATCCTGGTGGCGGCGCCGGTGGTGGTGGTCGACCTCCTGGCGGCGACTAACCGATGCTGATCGGCGAGATCCTCAACGTCGCTCTCGGAGCGCTGCGGGCGAACAAGCTCCGCTCACTGCTGACGATGCTCGGCATCGTCATCGGTGTGGGCGCGGTCATCGCCATGGTCGCCATTGGGAGCGGTGCGCAGAAGCAGATCCAGAGTCGTATCGCCGCGCTTGGCACGAGGCTCCTCACGGTGAACCCCGGCCAGCAGCGGCAGGGTGGCGGCTTCGGCGTCGTCAGTGGAACCGACCAGGCCGCGCTCGAGGTCGATGATTACATCGCGCTCCGCGACTCGAGCCAGTACATCGCGGCCGTGCAGCCGGAGATGCGGCGCAATCTCACGCTGCAGTTCGGCACGAGGAACGCGAGTCCCCCGGTCGTCGGAACGACGGCGAACTATCTGCAGGTTCGCAACTTCAAGATCGCGAAAGGGCGGATGTTCACCGAGCTCGAGGACCTCGGGAAGCGGCGGGTGGCCGTGCTCGGCCCGACGGTGCTCGAGAATCTGGGCATCGATACGCCCGACGCGGTGCTCGGTCAGATGGTTCGCATCCGAGGCGTGCAGTTCGAGGTGATCGGGATTCTCGAGCCGAAAGGTGGCGCGTCGCCGTTCGGCAATCCCGATGAGAACGTCCTCATCCCCCTGCAGACGGCGCGCTTCCGCACCCACGGAAGTGGATCGCGCCTCAACTCGATGAGCATCCTCGCGCCGACCGAGGAGTTGATTCCCCAGACCACCGCGGAGATTCAGCGAATCCTTCGCCGCACCCACAAGCTGCGGCCCGGTCGGCCCGACAATTTCCGGATCAGCAACCAGTCGGAGTTTCTCGTTGCGGCGGCCGACAACCAGAAGACGTTCACCGCACTGCTCGCCGGCATCGCCGGCGTCAGCCTCGTCGTCGGCGGAATCGGCATCATGAACATCATGCTCGTGTCCGTCACCGAGCGCACCCGGGAGATCGGCGTGCGGAAGGCACTCGGCGCCACGAAGGGAATGATCCTTCTCCAGTTCCTCATCGAGGCAGTCGTGCTGTGCATCCTCGGCGGGATCATCGGCATTCTCGTGGGTGGCGGTGGCGCGATGGCGTTGAGCAGGCAAATGGGGCTGCCGACAACGATCTCGATGTCGTCGATCGTCCTGTCCTTCGTGTTCTCCGCGATCGTGGGCGTGCTGTTCGGCGTGTGGCCGGCGCGCCGTGCCGCGTCGCTCGACCCGATCCAGGCGTTGCGCTACGAGTAGCCGCTGGAACCGACGGACCGCAGCTGGTGAACGCCTCGGGGAGACACCGGGGCGTTTTGATTCCCGGGTACAGGAAGGGAGCTGGAAACGGAGTGCACGGTGGTCAGTGATCAGTCATCGGTCATCAGTCGCGGTGAAAGATCCGATGACTGACCACTGACCACTGATCACTGTTCACTTCGTTTTCAGCTCCCTCCCCCGGTCAGCGGGCATCCCCCACGAGCCAGTGCCGCCACCAGGACGTCTTTCGCTCGCGCTCCGCCAGCGCTGCACGACGCCACGCCGCCTGCATCTCCGCTGCATCCCCGAACCGTTCGTCGGGGTCGGCCGAGAGACCGCGCCGGAGCCAGTCGGCGACCTCGGGCGGGAATTGGTGGAGGTCGATGATGCCCGAGAGCTGGCGGGCGAGGATCGTCTGTGCATCGCCGGAGCCGAACGGTGGCTTACCCGTCAGTACGTACACGACGATCGCCGCGAGCGCGAAGCAGTCAGCGGCGGGCCCCTGCGTTTCGCCAAGCAGCTGCTCGGGAGCGGCGAAGGTGGGCGTTCCCGAGGCGCTCGCACGGTCTTCACCGGTGACGTTGGCGATCCCGAAGTCGGCGATCTCCCACCGGTTGTAGCGGTCGATGAGCAGGTTTTCCGGCTTGAGGTCACGGTGGATGACCCCGATGGCGTGGCCGGCAGCGAGCCCGTCGAGCACGAGATCGATCTGCGGTGCGACCTCCTCGAGTGTGCGCGGCCCGGCACGCGCGATGAGATCGGCGACCGACCCGCCTTCGGCGAGCTCCATTGTGTACCACGACACGTCGCCGCGGCTGTCCCAGTCGTAGATCGGAACGATCGCCGGGTGCGAGAGCTGCGCCGCCAGGCGGGCCTCGCGCCGGAAGCGGGCGACGCTCTGCAGGTCGTTGGTCACGCGGGGATGCAGCATCTTGAGTGCGACCTCGCGCCCGAGCGAGAGATCGCGAACTCGCCACACCGAACCAAAGTTGCCGCGGCCGAGCGATGCGAGCACCTCGTAGTCGTCACCGGCGGCCCAGCGCAGCCGCGACTCCTCGGTTTCGAGATCCGACGCGCCGTCGCCTTGCACTTCCGCGGGCGAATGGAGGACGAGCGTCCGCATGCCGATCACCCGGTCGATCGCGCGCAGCAGCGCGACGACGGAGGGATAGCGGTCGCCGGGGTCGGGTAGCAGTGCGCGGTCGAGCACCGTCGCGATGACCTGCGGACACTCGGGACAGACGAGTCGCACCGGCGGCACCATGTGCGCGGGCGGCCGTTCTCCGGTGAGCGCCGCGAAGCAGATCGCGGCGAGCTGCCATTGATCGGTGGCGGGCGTCGGGGTCCAGTCGCCGTTCTCCCACTCGGGAGGAATCGGCATCCCCGCGCGGCTCGGCGTCACCCCGGCGGGGATGTCGTCGCGTGGAACGGTCCATTCCCACCCGAGCAGCCAGATGCGCCCGGTCGGTGTGATCCAGATCGTATCATCGGAGAGGGCACCGGACACCGCACCCGAGTCGTGGAGATAGGAGAGCGCGGAACCGGTCGCACGGAGCAGCTGAAGCAGCAGCTGGACATCGCCTGACGCACTGCGCCGAAAGCGTGATCCGATCGACTCACCGACGATCCAGCGGCGCAGGTACCCGGGACCGCGCAGGCTGTCCTCGAACGTCGCCCAGTAGTGGTAAGTCGTCGGAATCGTCGGGTGCCCGAAGTGGGCGAGGTGCCGCGCTTCGGACGCGAGCCAGTCGGCGTGCGACGGGTCGGGTGCAGTGACGAGCGCGAGCGATCGCCCGAGCGCATCAATGACTTCGTGGAAGTGCCGGTATTCACTCGAGATTCCTTCGGCACCCCACTGCCACGACGGAGGCAACTGCCAGTCCCTGAGGTGCGTGGGGAGCGGGGGCGCAACCTCGGTGCGCGGCTGCGCGGCAGGATCTCCGGTGGTCATCGCCCCGAAATATAGGCCGGGATGACGAGAGGGCGAAGAGTCATGCTCTTCGCCCTCCTGTGCAATTCAGCGGAAGCGCCGATCAGACTGCGTCGTCGGCCTTCTGCTGGACCTTGCCGAACGTCTGCTGCGCCTTGCCCTTCAGTTCCTGCGCCTTGCCCTTCAGCTGCTCGCTCTCATTGTCGGTGGCGTCGCCGACCTTTCCACGTACCTTGCCCTCGAGCTCCTTGGCCGCGCCTTCGGTGCGATTCTGCGCGCCGCGCGCGTTAAGATCCTTGTCAGCCATTGGTTGCTCCCGCAAATGAGGTTGCTTGCTGGCCAACCGAGGATCGGTTGGCAGGCGGGTATGAAGGCAAACCCCATGCCGACACCAACCATGTGTTTGCAAGCAACTGCCGCTTGCGGAATGGTGGTTTCGCCTCGCGGGAGAGACCATGCGGACGGGAGCGCGAACGCTCTTGATCCACTTGCGATCGCCGCCCCATCCTTGGGCCATGGACCAACTCATTCAGCTCGAAGTTCCGCAGAAGGGTTCCAGGGTCCTCGCATCCTTCGTGGTCAACGGTGAGCCCGTCTCCGCAGCCATCGCGCCCAATGCGACGCTGCTCGAGGTGCTGCGCGAGGATCTCGGCCTCACCGGAACGAAGCACGGGTGCGAGCTGGGGGAATGCGGCACCTGCACCGTGCTCGTCGACGGCGTTCCGCTGTTGTCCTGTCTCGCACTCGGTCTCTCCTGGCGGGGCAGCCGTATCGACACGGTCGAGGGGATGGCGCGTGACGGGGCCCTGCACCCACTGCAGGATGCGTTCGCCGAGCTTGGCGCGGCGCAGTGTGGGTACTGCACGCCGGGATTCCTGATCGCCGCGAAAGCACTGCTCGATGCGACTGCCCAACCATCGCGCGACGAGATCAAGGAGGCGTTGAGCGGAAATCTCTGTCGCTGCACCGGATACCTGAAAATCTTCGAGGCGGTGGAGCTGGCCGCGATGCGAATCAATGCGGGGGCCGCAACGCCATGACGGAGCGCACGGTCATCGGCACTTCGCGGCGAAAGGTCGACGCCACGGCGAAGGTCACGGGAGCGCTCCGCTTCGCCGACGACCTTTCCCTGCCACGGATGCTGCATTGCAAGCTGCTCCGCTCCCGCCATCCGCACGCCCGCATCGTCCGCATCGACACCACGCGTGCTTCGACGGCGGAGGGCGTGATCGCGGTGCTCACGGGCCGCGACCTGCCGATCCCGTTCGGGATCCTTCCCGTTTCCGAAGATGAGCACGCCCTCTGCCCCGACGTCGTCCGTTTCGTCGGCGACCCGGTCGTGGCCGTCGCCGCAACGAGCGAGGAAGCCGCCGCGGCGGCGTGCGACCTGATCGACGTCGAGTACGCGCCGCTCGACACTGTTGCCTCGATCGACGAGGGGCTGGATCCGGGCAAGCCGCACATTCATGACTACGGCGACGACGGCAACGTGCACAAGCGGGTTTCGATGGAGTTTGGCGAGGTCGACGCGGGGCTCGCCGCCGCGGATCACGTGCGTGAGGATTTCTTCTTCTATGAGGGGAACACGCACCTGCCGATGGAGCAGCATGCGTCGCTCGCCGAGTGGTCGGCCGACGGGCGGGTGACCGTGTGGTCGAGCACCCAGACGCCGCATTATCTCCACAAGGCCATCTCCAAGGTGCTCGAGATGTCGCCCGCGCACGTACGGATCATTGCCACCCCGAACGGCGGCGGCTTCGGCGGCAAGTCCGATCCGTTCAACCACGAGGTGGTCGTCGCGGCGCTCGCGCGCCGAACGGGGCGACCGGTCAAGATCGCGCTCACCCGCGAAGAAGTCTTCTACTGCCATCGCGGCCGTCACCCGACGCTGATGCGCATCAAGACCGGGGTGAAGCGCGACGGATCCATCCTCGCGATGGACTTCACCTCCTTCCTCGATGGTGGTGCGTACGGGTCGTACGGCGTGGCGAGCACCTACTATACGGGTGCGCTCCAGACCGTGACCTACGAAGTCCCGGCCTACCGCTTCCGCGGCGCGAGGGTCTTCACCAACAAGCCGCCGTGCGGCCCGAAGCGGGGTCATGGCACGCCGCAGCCGCGGTTCGCGCTCGAAGTCCATCTCGACAAGATCGCCGAGGATCTCTCGCTCGATCCGGCCGACATGCGTCGCCGGATGGTGCAGCCGCCCGACTCCGTCACCGCCAACTGGCTGCGCATCGGCACGATTGCGCTCGGCACCTGCATCGACGAGACGGTGACGGCGAGCGGCTGGCGCGACAAGTTCCGCAAGCTGCCCTTCGGCCGTGGTGTCGGCATCGCGTGCTCTTCCTACATCTCCGGCGCAGGGCTGCCGATCTACTGGAACAACATGCCCCATTCGAGCGTGCAGCTGAAGCTCGATCGCTCGGGTGGCGTCGCGGCGTTCTGCGGAGCGACCGACATCGGGCAGGGCTCGGACTCCGTGCTCGCGTACTGCGTCGCCGAGATTCTCGGGATCGAGCCCCTCGACATCCGCGTCGTCACCGGCGATACCGATCTCACCCCCGTCGACCTTGGCTCCTACTCGTCGCGCGTCACGCTCATGATGGGCAACGCCGCGATCCAGGCGGCAGAACGCGCAAAGCAGATGTTGATCCCCGCCGTGGCGGAGAAGCTCCACGTGCCCGCGGGCCGCCTTGTGTTTGGCGGACGACGGGTCTTCGATGTGGAGCGGCCGGAGACCGGCGTGTCGTTCGCGGAAGCAGTGCAGATCGCCGAAGCGCGCAACGGAGCGATCGGAAGCGTCGGATCGTATACGCCGCCGCGCTCGCCGGGCCGCTACAAGGGCGCAGGGGTCGGCCCGTCGCCCGCTTATTCGTACTCCTGCGCCGTCGCCGAGGTGGAGGTCGATCCGTTGACCGGCATCGTGCGCGTGCCGAAGGTCTGGATCGCCCACGACATTGGCCAGTCCATCAACCCCATGCTCGTCATCGGCCAGGTCGAGGGCGGCGTGTACATGGGACTCGGTGAGATCCTGATGGAAGAGATGACCTACCGCGATGCCGAGCGGAATCTCGTCCATCATCATCCGAGCATGCTCGAATACAAGAGTCCGACGACGATGGAGATGTGCGACGTGCACACCATCCTCGTGAACGATCCCGATCCGAACGGGCCGTTCGGCGGCAAGGAGGCCGGTCAGGGTCCGCTGCTGCCGATCATGCCGGCGGTGGCGAACGCCGTGTTCGACGCGGTGGGTGTGCGGGTGGACGAGGTGCCGTGCTCGCCGCACAAGGTGCTTCGCGCGCTAAAGGAGAAGATGAAGGGGCGCGCCGCTCGGTACGGGCCGACGTCGGTTCCCGACTACGCCTTTCCGCCGCTGACCCGCATCCTGACGCCAGCGCAGGGGGGCACTGGTCGCGAGCTCGACGGACGCGCGCACAGCGAAGTCGGCGGTCCTGTTGGCGGTCCTGTTGGCGGTCCTGTTGAGCAGGCTGGCGAAACGACCGCGGCGGCGATCGGCGGCCTCACCCGGGAGCGGGATCGCTGATGCTCCGCCTCCCCCGTTTCACCCTGCTCGAGCCGCGCACCATCGACGAGGCCGTCGCGATGCGAGCCTCCGCCGGTGGCGACACGTCATTCGTCGCGGGCGGGACCGATCTCTATCCCAACATGAAACGCCGGCAGCAGACTCCGGCGACCGTGATCTCCCTCGCGCGCATTCGCGAGCTGCAGACCGTCACCGGCAGCCCCGAACGGGGAATGACGATCGGCGCCTGCGTCTCGCTGACCACCGTCGCAACCCACCCCGTGCTCGCGCGACACTACCATGCCGTCGCCCACGCGGCGCACACCGTCTCGACACCGCTGCTCCGCAACATGGGCACGATGGGCGGCAACCTCCTGCTCGACACGCGCTGCAACTACTACGACCAGACATACGAATGGCGAAAGGCGATCGACTTCTGCATGAAGCGCGACGGGACGATCTGCTGGGTCGCGCCGTCGAGCCCGCGCTGCTGGGCCGTTCAGTCGTCGGACGGCGTGCCGGTCGCCGTCGCCCTCGGGTGCGAGGTGACGCTTGCGAGTGCGCGCGGTGTGCGGCGTATTCCCGCGGCCGCGCTGTACAACAACGATGGCATGGCCTTCCTGACCAAGGCGCCGGACGAATTGCTGATCGCCTACCACCTGCCTGCCGTCGGGGGCCCCCCGGAGGCCGGCGGATCCTGGCGTGCGACGTACCACAAGCTGCGCCGCCGCGAAGCCTTCGACTTCCCCGTGCTCGGTGTTGCCGCGCGCGTCGATCGCGATGGCGACGGGACGGTCCGCTCGGCGCGCATCGTCCTCGGGGCCGTGGCATCCTATCCGATGGAAATCCCGGAAGCGGCTGCGGCGCTCGTCGGGTCCCGGCTCGACCCTTCCGCCATCGGCGCCGCTGCCGACGCCGCGTTTCGTCCCGCGAAGCCCATGGACAATACCGACTTCACCCTCGGCTGGCGGAAGGAAATGGTCCGCGTCTACGTCCAGCGGGCGCTCGAGGAGCTGGCAGAGGACTAATCTTGCATCACCTGGCGTTGGCACCCGCTACACCGCTCGCTGGCGCGGTCTCCTCCGGATGGATTCACCCATGAGTGCTGTCCAACCCGGTGGCTCGAGGCCGCCGGCTGACGTTCCCCTCTCCGCCGGGCTCACTGGCGCTCGGCCGGTGCCCCCGCACCGCCAGCACGTCGAGCCGAACCCGCACGGCAGGCGTCTCGCGATCCTCGCGCTGACGGCACTCGGTGTCGTCTACGGCGACATCGGCACGAGCCCGCTGTACGCCGTCAAGGAAGCCTTCGCGTGCAGCGGCGATCGGGTCGTCGCCATCACTTGTCCCGCGATCCGACCTGCGCTCGACGTGCCCGCCGTCTACGGCGTGCTGTCGCTGATGCTGTGGGCGCTGATCATCGTCGTCAGCATCAAGTACATCGTCTTCATCATGCGCGCGGACAATCGGGGCGAAGGTGGGATCCTCGCCATGCTCGCCCTCATTCTCCAGCGTGCGCACCGGGCGGGGGATGAGGGACGACGCTTCGCGCTGATCGCCCTCGGGCTGTTCGGTGCATCGCTGCTGTACGGCGAGGGCATCATCACCCCGGCCGTCTCCGTCCTCAGCGCCGTCGAGGGCCTGAACGTTCTCGCCGAGGGTCATCCAGGTCTCGCGACGGTCCTCTCGTATTACATCCTGCCGCTCGCGGTAGTGATTCTCTCGACGCTGTTCTACTTCCAGCGCCACGGCACCGCCCGAGTCGGCGTGATCTTCGGGCCGATCATGCTGATCTACTTCACCGTGATCGCGGTGCTCGGGCTCCGCGAGATCATCCCGCATCCGGGAATCCTCCAGGCCGCGAATCCATGGTACGGCATCCGCTTCCTGTACGATCACGGACTCCCCGGCTTTCACATCCTTGGCTCGGTCGTGCTCGTGATCACCGGCGCCGAGGCCCTGTACGCCGACATGGGCCACTTCGGGAAGAAGCCGATTCGAATCGCATGGTTCGCGTACGTGCTTCCCTGCCTGGTGCTGAGCTACTTCGGCCAGGGAGCGCTCGTCCTCCGCGATCACTCCGCGGTGGACTACCCGTTCTTCCGGCTCGCCCCTCCCGCCTTTCTCCTGCCGCTGGTGGTTCTCGCGACGATGGCGGCCATCATCGCATCGCAGGCGCTCATCTCGGGTGCGTTCTCGCTCACCCAGCAGAGCGTGCAGCTCGGGTACACGCCACGCGTCACGATCGTGCATACGTCCGCGCGCGCCGCCGGGCAGATCTACATTCCCGAAGTGAACAAGGTGCTGTGGATCGGGTGCATCCTGCTCGTGCTCACCTTCCAGACCGCCGCCAACCTCGCCGCGGCGTACGGCATCGCGGTGACGGGAACGATGGCGATCAGCAGCGTGCTCTTCTTCGTCGTCGCCCGCGGTCGGTGGCAGTGGTCGCTCGCCAAGGCCGGAAGCCTTGCGCTCGGGTTCCTCATCGTCGACCTCACCTTCTTCAGCGCCAACATCCCGAAGATCCTGCACGGTGGCTGGGTGCCGCTCGCCTTCGGCATCACGCTCTTCACCTTCATGACGACGTGGAAGCGCGGCCGCGAGATCCTGCGCGACATTCTGCGCCGCGGGTCGCTCCCGCTGGACCTGTTCCTGGAGGATGTGGAGCGCCGGAAGCCCCACCGCGTGCGTGGCACGGCGGTGTTCATGACGTCGGAGCCCGAAGGCACGCCAGTGGTTCTCCTGCATCACCTGAAGCACAACCAGGTGCTGCATGAGCAGGTCCTCCTCCTCTCGGTGATCTCCGCCGAGGTCCCCGAGATCAATGACATGGAGCGGGTGACCGTCGAGCGCCTCCCGCACGGATTCTTCCGTGTCACCGCGCGCTACGGGTTCATGGAAACCCCCGACGTGAAGGAGGTCCTCGCGCTCCTCGCCGATGCGCACGTCACGACCGTTCCGCACGAGACCAGCTACTATCTCGGCCGCGAGCGACTGTTGCCCCACGGCAACGCGCCGATGTGGGGGTGGAGGAAGAAGGTCTTCATATTCATGTCGCGAAACGCCATCGGGGCGACCCAGTACTTCGGCATCCCGCCGAATAGGGTGGTGGAGCTGGGGACGCAGATCGAGCTGTAGCACCGACGACGGTGACCCGAACAGAAAACGCGGCGCCGCTTCGGCACCGCGTTCTGTCGTTGGCCCACCCCGCCCGTCTACCGGCGGCGCAGCACCGACTTCACGGTCACACCGGCGCGCATCAGCTCGACGCACTGCTCCTTGTCGACATCGATGCTCACGCGGATCCCATTCGCGTCCCGCACGGCCTTGCCGTCGATCGCGAGAATGACATCGCCCGCGAGCACGCCCGTCCACGAATCCTCGATATCGAGAATGAGCAGGCCGCGTTCACTGCCGCGGCCGAGATAGCTCGCGAGATTGGCATTGATCGGGCTCATCCGGATGCCTTCGAGGATGAACACGCCCCCCTGCCCAGGACCCGACAATCGATAGCTTGCCGTCTCGGGTCCGGCGGTTGCGAGCGCGTCACCATTGTGAATTGCGGCCGCGGCACGAAATGGCCGGCGCACGGGTGTCTCGCTCTCGCGCAACCGTTGCTCGAGCCGCTTGAGCACGTCCTCGACGGGGATGGTCTCGTCTCCCCCGCCCGAACGCTCCCGGATCAGCGGTCGCTTTTCCGGCTCGGTTGGCGTCCCCTCATCGCGCCACCGCTCCTGCAGCCTTCTGAGCTGGAGCTCGGTGCCCCGCATTGCGTCGTCGATGTGCTCGCGAAACCCGCCATCGAACAGGTGCTCCATGTCGAAGCGCATTGCCCCATTGTCGAGCCGAAGCCCCATCGGCGGCATGAACACTCCCTGCCCCCCGCCCGAGTGGAAGATCGAGATCGAGCCATCCTGCCTGAGGTCGGAGCGCTTCATGGTCTTCACCGTCACATCGCGGAACTGCCCGTTCGCGTAGACTCGCAGCTCGGCGGTGCCCCCTGCCTCGAGCTTCTCGATCTCGCGCGTGAGCCGCCGCACGCGGGAGCTCGTCATGAACTCGTCACCGATGTCCGCCGCGGGAACGCGGAGATCCACGCCGTTGATCCGCGCAATTCGGCTCCCCTCGAAAATTCCGGCTTTCGCGAGCGGACCATCCTCCGCCACTGCGATCACGAACACCCCGAGGGTGTCACGCGGGCTCGCGAACCCTCCCACCGACGCCCCGATCGTCGCGCGAGTATCGACGCGATTGCGCCCCATGCCGCCGGACGGACGGAGCTCATCTGCCCGCACCGGCGTGATCTTCACTTCTCGCGTTTGGCCGTTCGCATAAACCCGCAACGTCACCGCCTCGCCGGCCTTCATCTTGTCGAGCTCCCGCTGGAGGCGCCGGCCGAGCACTCCCGCCATCTCCGGGTCTGCCGCGTCCGACGCGTTGAGCCGAAGCGCCACGCCGTTGATGGCGACCAGTCGATTGCCCTCCTCCAGGCCGGCCTTCTCGGCGGGTCCACCGGTGGCGATCGAGGATACCAGCAGTCCGAGCGTATCGCGCGCTCCGCCCGATGACGTGGAGATTCCGAGCACCAGTCGATCGGGATCCTCACGGCTGTAGGCGATCGTCGCCCCGAACGGGCCGGAGCGGACAGTGCTGCGCGGGCGGTCGGACTGCTGCTGCGCGAGGGCGGTGGATGTAACGACGAGCAGCGTCGCGAGTGCGAAGGGAAGCTGGCGGGCCATGGTATGCGCTCCGGGACGAGTCAGGGTGCTTTTGTCGTCAGTCACGCCTGCCCCGCCGAGGGTTGCCGCGCCGTATCGGGAGCGGAATGAGGGTGACGCCCCCATATTGGGGTATGGCCGCCTCGACGAACAGCCCCGCCCCGGACTACGATACCTTCGCCCATCACTGGCAGGACGAAGCCGACGCAGCCTTCCTCTACCGCGCCCTCGCGGGGATGGAGGCGGATTCCCGGAAGAAGGACATTTACGCCCGTCTCGCGGCGGTCGAGGACCGCCATGTCGAGATCTGGGGTCAGTTGCTGGCAGCGGGGGGGCGTCCGCCGAAGAGTTTTCGCCCGACCGCCCGGGCGCGCCTGCTCGCTTTTCTCGGCAAGGTGTTCGGTCCTGGATTCCTGCTCCCGATGCTGCTCGCCGAGGAAGGTCGCGAGGTTCGCGGATACATGGACATGCACCTGGCGACACCGAAGCACATCGCTGGTGGTGACGAGGCACTCGTGCTCGCCCGGGAGTCCGCGGAGCATGCGACGACGCTCGCGGGCATCGCGGGCCGGAGCGGAGAGCCATGGCACCGCGCGAAGGCGGGAGGCTATCTCCGCAACATCGTGTACGGGTTCAACGACGGCCTCACGGCGAACTTCGGCCTCGTCGCCGGTGTGCTGGGCGCGAGCGCGGCCGCGCAGCATGATGCCGTGATCGTCGCTGGGGTCGCTGGCGCGATCGCCGATGCGCTGTCGATGGGCTCGAGCGGATATCTGGCCTCGAAGAGCCAGCAGGAAGTGTACGCGAACGAGATCGCGATGGAGCGTGACGAGATCGCCATGATGCCCGAAGTCGAGCGCGACGAGCTCGCCCTCATCTACGAAGCGAAGGGGATGGATTCCGGCGCGGCGCACGGCCTCGCGACCCAGGTGATGGCGGATCCGAAGCGGATGCTCGATGAACAGGTGCAGGAGGAACTCGGCATCGGCGAGGTCGACATGTCGCCGCTGCGCGAAGCGTGGATCACCGGAATCGCGACCCTGTTCGGCGCCGTCATTCCCGTCGCGCCCTTTTTCTTCGCGGAGGGGATGACGGCGATCGTCCTCTCGTTCACCCTCGCCATGCTGTCGCACTTCCTCGTTGGCGCGGCACGCTCGGTCTTCACCGGACGCGGGGTATTCCGCTCCGGCATCGACATGTTCGTCGTCGGACTCAGCGTGGCGATCGTCGGCTGGTTCGTCGGGGAGTGGATCGGGAGGTTGCTGTAGGCGACTGGACCGATTGCTTTCCCCGTTACATGCGCACTTGCTGACGGCTGAGCGCTGACGGCCGACAACTGATCGCTTCGCCGGCCACTCGAGAGGTTGACGGTCAACGCCCGGATCGAGGGAGGGAGTGGACTGCGGAGCGTCAGTCTTCAGCCGTCAGCTGTCAGCCGTCAGAGGGTTCAAGCGCCATTCACGACAGCGAACGCAGAAGACGCGTCCTCTGCGTTCGCTTTTTGGCTACACCACGATGTTGAGCATCCGCCCAGCCACGAAGATGATCTTTCTCGGCTCGGTAGTGACGAACTTCGCGACCTGTGGATCGGCCATTGCCGCGGCCAGCACGACATTCTGACCCGCGTCGCGTTCCACCTGCACCTTGCCCCGCGTCTTGCCGTTCACCTGCACCGGCATCTCGATCGTGTCTTCCGTGGCGAGCGCGACGTCGAACGGCGGCCATCCGGCATCCATCACGCTACCGTGGTGGCCGAGGCGCTCCCACAGCTCCTCGGCAATGTGCGGCGCGAACGGCGCGACGAGCTGAACGAGCGGCTCCACTTCCGCACGGTGCGGCAGCCGCTCGTGGGCGCGAACGACGTTGATGTACTTCATCATTGCCGCCACGGCCGTGTTGTAGCTGAGCACCGGGAGATCATCACCGACCTTCCTGATCGTCTGGTGCAGCCGGCGCATCACGCCCTCGTCAGGAGATCCGTCGGTGCGCGCGGCAGCCACCGATGACCACAGGCGGTCGAGGAAGCGCTTCACGCCGGAAATGCCGCCGTCGCGATAGTCCCCGCCTTCCTCGTACGGCCCGAGGAACATGAGGTACGTCCTGAACGCATCGGCACCCCATTCGTCGATCAGGTCATCGGGGTTGACGACGTTGCCCTTCGACTTCGACATCTTCGCGCCCTCACGGATGATCATTCCGTGCGCGCGAAAGCGCTTGAAGGGCTCCTCGAAGTCAATGTGACCGGCGTCGTGCAGCACCATAGTGATGAAGCGCGCGTACAACAGGTGGAGCACCGCGTGCTCGTTGCCGCCGATGTACGAGTCGACCGGCAGCCATTTCTTCGTGAGCTCGCGGTCGAACGGCACATCGTCGCGATCGACGGCCGGATAGCGCAGGAAGTACCACGCGCTATCGAGGAAGGTGTCGGAGACGTCGGTCTCGCGGCGTGCCTGCTTGCCGCACTCCGGGCAGGGTACGTGATACCACTCCTCATGGCGCGCGAGTGGTGAGATGCCCGAGTCGTCCGGGGTAAAGTCGGCGATGTGCGGAAGCAGCACCGGGAGGTCGGCTTCCGGCACCGCCTGAAGCCCGCACGTGTCGCAGTAGATCACCGGGATGGGCGGGCCCCAGTAGCGTTGCCGCGAGATGCACCAGTCGTGCAGCCGGTAGTTGGTGACGCCCTGCGCCACACCCTGCGCCGCCAGCCAGCGAACCGCCTCGCCCTTCGCCTCGCCGACTGTCAACCCATCGAGATGACCCGAATTGACGATGTGCCCGCCGGCGTCCTCGGTGAACGCCTGCGCGAGTGGAGCATCCGGGCTCTCGCCCGCACCCGCGACGACGCGGACGATCGGAAGACCGAACGCCTGCGCGAACTCGAAGTCACGTTCATCGTGGCCCGGAACAGCCATGATCGCCCCGGTGCCGTACTCCATCAGCACGTAGTCGGCGATCCAGATGGGGATGGGCTGCCCCGTTGCCGGGTTGAGCGCGTACGACCCGGTGAACACGCCTGTCTTCGCTTTCACCGTCTTCCGGGCGATCAGGTCCTGCTTCGCTGCGCGGTCGCGATACGCGTCGACAACGGCGCGTCGCGGGTCCGGGGTCAACGCCGTGACGAGTGGATGCTCTGGTGCGAGCACGAGATAGGTCGCTCCGTGGATCGTGTCGGCGCGCGTGGTGAACACGGAGATGCGGCCCGGCTCCCCGAAACGCTCACTCGTCGCACCCGCTCCACGCTCGTGTGCCTGCACCTCGAAGGTGACCTCGGCACCCTCGGAACGCCCGATCCAGTTCCGCTGCGCGGTCTTGGTGGTCTCCGACCAGTCCAGGACGTCGAGATTCGCGAGTAGCCGCTGGGCGTACTTCGTGATCTCGAAGAACCACTGCTCGAGAAAGCGCTGCTCGACCATCGCCCCGCAGCGCTCGCACGCACCCCCAACGACCTGCTCGTTCGCGAGCACCGTCTTGTCGTTGGGGCACCAGTTCACCGCCGCCTTCTTCTTGTAGGCCAGCCCGCGACTCAGGAGCTGAAGGAAGATCCACTGCGTCCACTTGTAGTAGGCGGGATCGGTCGTCGAGAGCGTCTGGCGCCAATCGACCATCAGTCCCGCGCGCTCGAGCTGGCGACGGAAGTTGGCGATGTTCTTCGGGATCAGGTCCGCCGGATGCCGGCCGATCCTGAGCGCGTAGTTCTCGGAATGGATACCGAACGCGTCGTAGCCAAGCGGCTCGAAGACGGTGTGCCCTCGCAGCCGCTGGAATCGTCCATAGATGTCATTCCCCGTGAAGGCGAAGAGGTTGCCCACATGCAGCCCTTCCGCCGAGGGATACGGGAACATCATCAGGGCGTAGAACGGTCGTTCGCCGTTCTCGAGATCCGTCTCGTTGGTACGGCGCTCACGCCAGCGCGTCTGCCATTTGCGCTCGACGGCGGCCGGATCGTAGCCCGCAGCCTCATCGGCCGCGGTCTGGGTGGTGGATTCCGTCATGTAAGTTGGTGGCGGGGACTCTGTTAGTCGCAATCTAGCCGTGCGGGAAGACCGCACAAGCGAGCGCGGTTTCGCGCCGCACACCCTTTCGAGAGTCGCCGTCGATCATGCCTGCAGCCCCGCGCCCCGACCCCGAAGACCACGCTCGCACATTAGGCTCGCTGAGCCGGAACATCGTTCTCGTGGTCGGGGCCGTCGCGGTGCTGGTGCTCGGAGGCCTCGTGTGGGCTGGCGGACGGCTGATCGAACGCTACGTCGTCGAGCAGGCGGACACCCGCCTCGCCCAGGGCGCCGATCAGGCCGGCCTCGTGATCGCGCGGGTCATCGCCGAGCGCGAACTGCAGGTCGCGTTGCTGGCATCGCTGCCGGAGATGATCGACGCGGCGCGCGCTGGCGGAGAGCGTGCACGAGAGCTCGGGCTCGTCGGCCAGCCGGTCGATGTTCTCGAGCGACGCTTCGACGCCCAGCGTACGCTCGACGTGGATGCGCGGGTGCGCGGATTCCTCGTCAACCGCGGGGCGTCGCTCGACCTGGCCGAGGTGCTGCTCACCGATCGGAACGGGTTCAACGCGGTCACCACCGCACGCACGTCGGATTTCGTGCAGAGCGATGAGGAATGGTGGAGGCGCGCCTTCCGCGCCGGGATCACGCCGGCGTCGGCGTCCTACGACGAGTCGGTCCGCCGCGTCTCCATCTCCGTGGCCAGCGCCGTGCGCGACCGTGAAGGCGCGACGCCCCTCGGCGTGCTCAAGGCGGTCTATGGCATCGCTCCCATCCAGGACGCCGTATTGCGAGCCGCTCGAACGAGCGGCGCACGCGTGGATCTCGTCGATGAGACGGGTCGCATCATCGCCAGCTCGGGGGACTCGGCAGGACTGCGCGCGATGTCCGGCTTCAGCGCCCTGCGCGATTCGCGAGGCGAAGGAGCGGTGACGTTCGAGATGGGGACCGACCAGCGTCGGGCAACGGTGCGGGTGGCGAATGCCGGAAGCTGGCGCGTCATCGCCCACGCGAGCGAGACCGTCCTGTCGGCGCCGCGCCGCACGGCGTTCATCTGGCTCTCGATGATCGCAGCCAGTCTCCTGGCCGCGCTGCTCGCCACGCTCTCCATCGCGAACCTTTTCATGACGCGACGGATCGCCCACCCCGCGGCCGCACTGGCGGCAGTCGTCGAGTCGGTGGCAGCAGGCAATTTCGCGATCCGGGTGAATGCGTCGGGGCAGAACGATGAGATCGGGCGCCTCAGCCGCGCGACGGGGAAGATGATCGCGGAGCTTCGACGGCTCGCGATCGCGATCAAGGGATCGGCAGCGGAGACCGCGACGATGGCCGTCGAGATCACGGCGGGTGCAGAGCACATGGCGGCCGCAGCGCAGGAGATGGCGGATACCTCGAGCGACCTCAGCACGCAGTCGAGCGACATGGCGGAGACCATCCAGAAGATGGCCACTGATGCGGCGACGCTGGTCGAGCTCTCCGCCGAGCTCACCGCCGGTGCGCACGATGGGGTCCAGCGAAACCAGCAGCTCCGCGAGCTCGCCGCGGAGAATCGTGCACGCTTCGACGCCAGCGCGCGCGAACTGGATGCGCTGGTCGAGGAAGTGCAGTCGAGCGCCGCTTCCGTCGAGGCGCTCGCTGCCGCTTCGGAGGAGATCAAGGCGTTCGTCACGCTCGTGCAGAAGATGGCACGCCAGTCGAAGCTGCTGGCGCTCAACGCAGCGATGGAAGCCGCTCGTGCAGGAGATCAGGGCGAAGGGTTCGCCGTCGTCGACAGCGAAGTGCGGCGACTGGCCGCGAGCTCGTCGGAGGCCGCAGAGCGTACGGAGAAACTCGTCGTGGATGTGCTCCAGCGCATCGAACGCTCGCGCGTGTCGAGCGCCCGGTCCGCCTCGGTCGTTCACACGGTTCGTGATCTCACGCGCCACGGACTCGAATCATTCGCCCAGGTCGAGCAGGCCGTGGTCGATACCGAGTCGTGGACCGCGGAGATCGACCGGGCGGCGGGCACGGTCAGCACCGTCGTGACGGAGACGACGCAGCGACTCGAAGCGCTCGCGCGCGGCACCGAGACCTTTGCCGCCGCCATGCAGGAAGTCGCCGCGTCGTCGCAGGAGCAGAGTGCGAGTACGCAGGAGATCGCGGCGGCTGCGGGCACCCTGGCCGCGGCGGCCGAGCGACTGTCCACACTGGTGGCTGCGGTCCGGCTCGACGAGGCACCGGCCCCGTCGCCAGCCGGAGGGAGCGACGCGTCTCCGCCGCACATCGCGGACAGCTACGGCACACCGAACTCAGAGCGCCTCCCGGCTGCGCCGCTCGGAGCGCTCGCTCCGGCCTGACCGCCACCCGCCCGACCGCTTACTGGATCGTCAGCGTGTAGGTGCCGCGCCCGGTCACGAGCGCGTTCGACGCGACGAGCAGGTAGAAGCCACTCTCGATCGGCTTGAACGTGATGCGCGCGTTCGTGTTCGCGGCACTGATGTCGTCGTTCGCCGCCACGCGCGTCTGGGTGCCATGGATCAGCAGTTCGAGGTAGGTGTCGAACACGACTGACGTCATGTTGAACGTGTACGTGCGTCCGGCGTGGAGGTACACCAACAGCCCGTCGTACCGAAACTCCGTATCGGTACAGTCGTCGGTGGCGAGCGTCTGCACGGTTTCAACTCCCGGCATCGCGAAGACGATCTCGCACCCCGCCTCATTCTCCGGAGCCGCGGTCGCAGACACGGTATACGCGCCCGATTCCGCCGTCCCGAACGAGCTGGCGTGCACGTCATAGGTCCCCGCCGTCAGCAGGACCTTGAACGCCGAGTTGTCCGTCGTCGCCGAGCCGTCGTCGTTGAACGCGACGACATTCGTCAGTCCCTGCAGCTCGAGGAAGCTGTTCACGGATACCGAAGTCTGGGAGAACCTCACGGCTCGCTGCGACACGGTCGTGAACGAGTAGCGATCGACGAACTCGCCATTCCCGAAGCGGCAGTCGGTGCTCGACAGGTTGCCGGCCGCCGTCGCGTCGATGGCGAGCGTGCCCCCCGCGATGCACCGGCCGACCGCGGAGATCGTGAGGGGATCAATCCCCAGCACGCTGGCGGTGAGCTGGTTCTCTCCGACCGAGCCGATGGTCCAGCTTCCCAACCCGGCGAGCCCATTGTCATCGGTGTTCACGCTCGCGCCGGTGATCGTGCCGCCTCCGCTGGCGATCGCGAAGTTCACCCGAACCCCGGCCATGGGCTTGCCGCCGCCATCGACGACCTTCACCACCGGCGCGACTGGCACTACGCTCCCGACGTTCGCGCCCTGCGCTCCCCCGCGGTCGAGCACGATCGCTGACGCTCCCCGACGCGGGTCGACCGAGGATTCGCAGCCGAACGCGAGGGCGACGAAGACGAACGTACGGAGCCTGAACGAAGCAATGTTTCTGCGCATGCAGTCGAGACGAGGGGTAGGAGCTTCAGGCAACGTCATCGTGCGCCATCTTCCGCCGCCACCCAGCCGGTTCGCCCGCCCGGCGTCTGCACGTAGAGGTAGTCGGCGAAGCGTCCGAGCACCGGGACGCCGGTGCCCGCAGCCACGCTTTCCATGGCGGGGGCCGCCGACCCTGGCGCCTCACGAACCGTGACGACTTCGAGCCTGCGCTCCGTCCGCAGCGGACGCTGCGCCCGCTCGGCGAACCGTGCGGACATCCACCCGCTCGCCCCATCGGGCAGTCGTGCCCGATACCACGATCCGCTCGCGCTTTCGATGCGGAGCACCGTATGGCGAGGGAGCCGAACCACCGTCACGGCGCTATCGGCCGGAGCCGCTCGCAGGGTGACGGTCGCGGCCGCGGTGCGCACCCAGTCGCCAAGATCGCCGACATCCACCAGCACCGGCGTGACCGTCGCTCGCGAGCGCTGCACGAACGGGAAGGGATCGACGGGACCTTCGCCCCGACGGTAGATGCCGAAGTGGAGATGGGGCGGCGTGCTGCGGGCGTTGCCGGTGTTGCCGACGAGACCGAGCGTGTCGCCGATGTTCACCATCGCACCGGGGCGGGCGATCTGGCTGTCGAGATGAGCGTAGTACAGCGACTGGCTGCGCTTCGCATCGTACACCCAGACCACTTTCCCGCCGAGGCTGCTGACTCCGACGTTGCGAACGAATCCCGACGACGCTGCGATCACGGGGGTTCCGCGCGGCGCGAAGATGTCGATGCCATGGTGGTTGCGGCGGCCACCGTCGCGTGCCGCGCCGAAGAAGCTCTGTGCGGCACGGCTGTCACGGCCCGAGACGGGGAAGGCCAGCGATGGGCCGCTCTCGAGCGTCAGCGTGTACTGCCCTCCACGCAGGAGCTCCGGCTGAACACGGAGCAGATATGCCCCGTCGCGTCGCGCCTCGTATTCGAAGACGCGGGCCCCGGGTTCTGCACTCGCGACATGATCGAGCGCTTCGGTGGAATCCGCGGGCTGCTGGTACAGGTCGACGAACATCGGCATGCCCGTGCTGTCGGCGACCTCGAGCATCAGCGCCAGCCTCTGTCCGCGGCGCAGTGTCAGCCGATATGCAACGGCCCGGGTCTCGGTGGGCGACAGGTATCCGGTCTCGCGGAATGGCAGCCCGATGAAGACGGGGTCCGCAATCGCCCGATTGGCCGCGGCGATCCACCCCGACCCGAGCGCGGTGGAGTCGAGCCCGGCGTCGCGGAGCCGCTTGGCGTAGCGCTCGTGGGGCGTGAGCGATGGCGCCAACGCTTCGCGCAGCGACTGTTCGGCACTACAGCCCGCGCTGGCCAGTAGGGTGACGGCGAGCAACCCGCGCGCGCGCCGAAGCAGGGGAGGTTGGATCACACCTGATAGTAGGCCCGGCGGCGCGATTTTGTTTCGTCGGGCGACACGCTGCTCGCCGCCTGTGCGTTCCCGTTGAGCAAGTCACCGGCGCGCGGTACCTTGCCCCCATGACCATCGTCTCGCCTCCGATCGTCCGCGCGCAGCTTCGTGAGATCGCGTTCCTGAACGGCCTCACCGACGGGGATTACCACTACCTCTCCTCGCGCCTCGACTCGATCACCTACGAGTCCGATGCCATGGTCTTCGAGCAGGGCGCCCGGCGGGAGCTCTTCGCCCTGATCACGGACGGCGCGGTGGCGATCGAGAAGCACGCCGGCGGCACGCCCATCCGCCTGGCGACGTTCGGGGCCGGCGAGGCCATTGGCGAGGGGCTTCTCCTCGATGATGACATCCATGGAACGACCGCCCGAACGCTCGAACGGACGAGCGTGCTCCTGCTGCGCGTTGCGCAGCTCCAGGAGATCATCCGCGAACGGCCGACCCTGTATGCCGGGCTCGTGACCCGGGCAGCGCGAGCGATCTCCCGGCGGCTCCAGGCCACCGATGCGACGCTCGTCGGTCGCGGACGGAGCCTCGGGTTCGGCGGCGGGCGCACACGCGTCGAACACGACCTCCTCGGCGACCGCGAAGTGCCGGATGACGCCTTGTATGGCGTGCAGACGCTGCGCGCGCTCGAGAACTTCCCGATCTCGGATGTCGTGCTTCGCGACTACCCGGCGCTGATCCAGGCGCTCGCCGCGGTGAAGGAAGCCGCGGCGCTCGCCAATGCGGACCTCGGGCTCCTCGATCCGACGATTGCGGAGCCGATCGTCCGCGCCGCGCGCGAAGTGCGCGCCGGCCGGCATCACGAGCATTTCCTCGTCGACATGTTCCAGGGCGGCGCCGGCACATCGACCAACATGAACGGCAACGAGGTCATCGCCAATCGCGCGCTCGAGCTGATGGGCAGGAAGCGCGGCGACTACGATGCCGTTCATCCCAACAACCACGTCAACCTGAGCCAATCGACCAACGACGTCTATCCGACGGCAGTGAAGCTGGCGCTGCACTCCAGCCTCGAAGGACTGCGCGTGGCCGAGCGCGAGCTCGCCGAGGCGTTCCTTCGCAAGGGCGAGGAATTCCGCTCGCTCCTGAAGATGGGGCGGACGCAGCTCCAGGATGCCGTCCCGATGACCCTTGGCCAGGAGTTCAGCGCGTTCGGCCATACCATCCTCGAGGACGTCGATCGACTCGGGGAAGCGATGGCGCTGATTCGCGAGATCAACATGGGCGCGACGGCGATCGGCACGGGCATCAACGCCGCGCCGGGATACGCGGAAGCGGTCCGCCAGCGCCTGTCGGCCATCGTCGGGCTCGAGCTCATCACCGCCCCCGACCTCGTCGAGGCGACCTCGGATACCGGGGCGTTCGTTCAGCTCTCCGGAGTGCTGAAACGCTGCGCGGTGAAGGTCTCGAAGATCTGCAACGACCTGCGCCTGCTGAGCTCCGGCCCACGCGCCGGACTCGGCGAGATCAACCTTCCGCCCATGCAGCCCGGGTCATCGATCATGCCGGGTAAGGTGAACCCGGTCATTCCCGAGGTCGTCAACCAGGTCTGCTTCGACATCATCGGCGGCGACGTCACGGTGACGATGGCGGCGGAGGCGGGCCAGCTCCAGCTCAACGTCTTCGAGCCCGTGATCGCCTATCGGCTGCTGCACGGTATCGAGTCGATGCGGAATGCCTGCAACGTGCTGCGCGAACGATGTGTCGATGGAATCACCGCGAACCCGGAGCGGATGCGCTGGTTCGTCGAAAACTCGGTAGGCATCGTCACCGCGCTCGTGCCCGTCCTCGGCTACGAGACATCGACGGAGATCGCCATGGAGGCGTTGAATACCGGGCGCGGCGTCTACGACGTGGTATGCGACCGTGGGCTCATGACGCGGGCGGAACTGGATCAGCTCCTGAATCCCGACGCGATGACAGCGCCGAGGAAATAAGGCGGAGGGAGCGGACGGCGAAGTGATCAGCGGTCAGCCGTCAGGTATCAGCAGTCAGTTACGGCGTCCGTGCGCTGCTGATCACTGACGGCTGATCCCTGATGGCTGACGGCTTCGTCGTCCACTCCCAGATTACGTCTTGAATTCGGCCACCAACTCGCGGACCCTCGCCGAGCCCTCGCGCAGCGCTTCTGCCGTCGCCGCGAGCTCCTCGGCGGTTGCCGAGGTCTGCTCTGTCGAGGCCGCCACCTGCTCGGCCGCAGCGGCGTGACCCTGCGCGGTGTCTCGGGCCGAGTTCAATGCGCCATCCACGGCCATGATCGCGGCACGGCTGGCGGCGACCACGCCACTTACTCGTGCGGCGGCTGATTCGACGCGGACCACCGCGCCCTCGATGTCGGCGATGGCGCGCGATGCACCGGCGGCGACGCCTTCGACATCCCGAAGCCGTGACGTGCCCGCGTCCACCGCCTTCCCCGCCGTGGTGACCCGCTGGCGGAGCAGCCGGGTGTTGTCGCTGATGTGTGCCGCGGTCGTCGCGCTCTGCTCGGCGAGGAGGCGCACTTCGTCGGCGACGACCGCGAAGCCGCGGCCCGCATCGCCGGCGCGCGCCGCTTCGATCGAGGCGTTGAGGGCGAGGAGGTTCGTCTGCGATGCAATCTCCGCGATGGCCGCGGCGAAGGTCTCGATCACCGTCGTCGCCTCGCGCAGCACGCCGATCTCGGATGCCGATGAATCGACGACCGCGCGCGCATCGAGAAGCGTCTCGACTGCCCGCGCGATCTCGTCGCGCGCCATCATGGCCGTCCGGCGAATGTCGCGGCCGGCGTCCTCGCTCGCGCTCCCGGCCTCGGCGATCGCCGTGCCCTCGTCGGCGAGCCGGTTCACCGCGTCGCTGGCGCGCCCGATCGCGTCGAGCTGCGAGGCCGCGCCCTCCGCCATCTCGGTGACCGCCTCGGTGATGTGCTGCGCCGATTCCGCGACCCCGCTCGTTGCCGACGCAAGCGCAGTGGCGATCTCCGACACGCCGTCGGATTCCTCCTGCACGCGGTCGAGCAGCGCGCGCAGTCGCTCGCGCGTGCGGCCGAGTGACGCCGAGAGCTGCCCGTACTCCTCTGCCGTATCACTGCTCGTCGTCACTGAGCTCTCGCGGAGGTCTCCGGCGCCGATGGCCTCGACCTCACTCCCGAACTCGCGCAGGGGCCGGGTCACGGCGGCCACCGTGGACATTCCCGAGATCACGGCGACACAGAGCGTGAGCAGGACAATGAGGGCGAGTGTGCGCTCGCTGCGCTGCAGCCCATCCTCCATCGCCGCGCGCCGGATCGCCGTGCGGACCGTGGCGCCCCGCCGCAGTGCCTCGAGCGATGCATCCATCTGCTCGGTGGCCGCGGTGCCCAGCTGGAGCAGGCGGGTCGCCTCTCCCGGCCGTCCCGTTTCGCGGTACGCGTTGGCCAGCGCCATGTGGACCTCGATCGTGCCCTGCAGGCGACCGACTTCCTCGAGATGCTCGCGCTCGACGGAGGAGAGCGCGGAGAGGCTCATCGCCGCGCGCCGGAGCGAGTCAGCGCGCTCAGCGAGGCTTTCGTAGCGAGTCCGGTCGCCGTCGATGCCGGTGTTCACGTACATCACGCCGGCGGTGATCTCACGCATGATCGTCGTCGCCACGCGCTGGGACGTCTCGAACTGCTCCTCGAGCAGTCGAACCTGTTCAGCGCTTTGCCGGTTGTTCTGGTTCAGCGCATAGGCCGCGACGCCGCCCGCCACGACGAGGAGCACCATCATCGCGCCGAATCCGAACTGCAGCCGGCCGCGGATCGTCCGCGTGATCATCTCGCTCCCACCCTCGCCATCACGACCGGCTTCCCGACGACGTCATGCTGCGCATCGAACGCGATCCGCCCCGTCGCGCCGTTGTACACCACCTTGCTCGATGATCCGATCGCGGCGACGTAGTCGCGCATGCGCCGACGATCTCCCCGCTCCGCGCGAGCAGCTCGCCCAATGATCATTGCGGCATCGTAGGCGAGCGCCGCGCGCTGGTCCGGCACCATTCCGTATCGCGTGCGGTAGCTCTGCACGAACGCCCGGCCCGCATTCGAGGTCACCGCATCGGCCTGGAAGAACGCGGCGTAGCGCACACCGGAAAACTCGTCCGGCTTCGTCGCGAGCGGGGCGATCGCATCGCCACCGAGCAGCGGAACGTTGACATTCGCCCGGCGGAGCGCGCGAATGAGCAGCTCTGCATCGTCGGCGCTCCCGGGAAAGAGGACGACATCGGGAGCGAGGCGCGCGGTGTAGGCCGCGAAGGCATCCCATTCCGTAATGCCCGCGAGGTATGGATCACGCTGGACGACCTTGCCGCCGCCGTCCTGGTAGGCCTTGCTGAACGCCCGCGTCCAATCCTTCCCGTAGGCGTCGTTGCGATAAATGATCGCCGCGCGCCGGCCACCCACCGAGTCGAGCGCGAACCGCGCGGTCGCGGCGCTCGCCGCAATGTCGGTGGGACAGACCCGAAACACCCAGTTGCTCAGGCCGGTCAGCGAGGGGCTCGTCGCCGTGGGCGAGACGGCGACGAGCGCGCGGGCGCCGTTTCCCTCGCGATCCTCGTAGACGGGAGCGGCCTCGAGCGTCGAGCCGCTCTCGGGATGCCCGACGACCCCGACCACCGACGGATCATCCCGCAGGATCGTCGCAATCTGGATTGCGCCCGTGATCGTCTCGGGCGTCTTGCGCATCACGAATGGCAGTCCCTTCGTGCCTCGTTCCTGATTGAGCTGCTCGACGGCCAGCTCCACCCCGTTGTAGATCGTCTGCATTCCCGCGCGCTGCGGGTTGAGCGCGACGCCGATCGCCCACTCGCGTCCCCGCGGGCGTATCAAGTCGGCGGGCTTGCCCCGGCAGCTCCCCAGCGTGAGTGCCCCAATGAGCAGGATCGGGAGCCGGGCGCGAAGGCGACGGTATGGCGCCGGGGTGAGACGGTGCGGCACGAGGGGGTTCGTCGGTGGGGGAGAAGGCTCCGTTCACGGTGCGGCGGCGAGCCGGGAGCCGGGCTCCCGTATGACGCCCCCCGTCACCCGCTGGCAACGCTTCTCCCGGCTTGCCGCCCGCCCGGCGCCCGGATAGCGTACTGCCCACATGCCTCCCCGACGAAGAAAGCGGCTCGATCCGGCCCTGTTCAACCTCCCCGTCGACCGGATGCGCCAGGGAGACTACTCGGACGAATCGGCCGCCCACACGCGCGACGTGCTTCGAGCCGATGGCGCATTAGCCCGCGTGACGATGCAGATCTCCACGCGCGCCGGCGGGCTCCTCGGTGGAATGGACGAGGCGATCGCCATCCTCAAGCTCTGCGCCGACGACTGGGGCACACTCACCGTCCACGCGCTGTACGACGGCGACCGGATCCAGCCGTGGGAAACGGTCCTGACGATCGACGGCCCGTACGAGAGCTTCGCCCACCTCGAGAATCTCTGCCTCGGGGTGCTCTCGCGACGAACCCGTGTCGGGACGAACACCCGAACACTGGTCGAAGCGGCGCGCCCGAAGTCGATCATGTTCTTCCCGGCGCAGCACGATCACTGGCTCGTCCAGCCGGGCGATGGATACGCGGCACACATCGCCGGCGCGCTGCGGGTCACCACGGATGCGCAGGCGAAGTGGGGGGGATCATCGGGGCTCGCGACCGTGCCGCACGGACTCATTGCCGCGTATCGCGGCGACACGGCCGTGGCCGCGCGGAAGTTCTCGGAGCACCTCGGTGAAGGTGTTCGGCTCATCGCGCTCGTGGACTACGAGAACGACTGCGTCCGCACCAGCCTCGAGGTTGCGCGCGCCCTGGACGACCGGCTGTGGGGCGTCCGCCTCGACACGTCGCGGTATCTCGTGGACCGGTCCATCCTCCCCCAGATGGGCAGCTTCGATCCCACGGGGGTGAACCCGCAGCTCGTCTGGGCCGTGCGCAATGCCCTGGACGCCGAGGGGTTTGGGGATGTGAAGATCGCCGTGTCGGGGGACTTCACGGTGGAGCGCATCCGGGCCTATGAGGATGACGGGGTCCCGGTGGATGCCTACGGAGTGGGTGCCTCCATCTTCGCCGGCCGCTACGACTTCGTGGCCGACGTCATCTGCCTGGGCACGGAGCCCCAGCTTCGCGCGGGGCGCGAGGCGCGTTCCAATTCGCGCCTGGAGCGGGTGAAATGAGCATGGTCGCGAGGTGCCGCACGGCCGTCTGAGGCGTCTTTCTCCTGTACACCGGCGCATCGTTCGCGCCGGCACTCCGGGAGGACCGATGGGAATAGCGAAGCTGGACGGCGCTGGCGTCGTGAAGATGGGCACGCTGAAGGACGCATCGCCCATGATTCAGCGCTTGCACGGCATCGTCGAGCAGATGGCGCTCGCACAGAAGCAGAACAAGGGAACGGCCGTGATGGGGATGCAGCTGCGTCGGGCCGGAACGCCGCTGGTCGGCCTGCTCAAGGGTCACTTCACGCCGATGTCGGACACGGTCACGGCCATGATCCTCATCGCGACGCGTGCCGGGAACGAAGGAGCGAAGGTTCGCTCGCTGCGCGAGTTGGTCGCGGGCCTGAAGTCCCAGCTGGAGATTTCGACGAACAAAGTCAAGGAACTGCACATGTCGGAGGAGGCAGCGGCGCCCGGGGACTGAGGTTGCTTTCCCCTCTGACGGCCCGTTACCTTAGCATCACTTTTCCGGAACTCCTTGCGCGCGTCACGGTGCATGTCGCGGCGCGGCGAACACGCTGGTACAAGGACACGACACGGGATGAAAGTGATGCTCCGCCCGCGCCGGCTCGTGGCTGCCGCGCTGACGGTCGTGCTGACGCTGGCATTCGCCGCGTGCGGTAACCAGGATCTTCCGAACACCACATTCGATCCCCACACGGAGTTCGGTCGGGACATCGACGCGCTCTGGGATACGCTGCTCCTCTGGGGAACCATCGTCTTCGTGTTGGTCGAGGCCGCGCTGATCTTCGTCGTCGTGCGCTACCGACGCCGCGAGGGACGACCCGAGCCGAAGCACGTGCACGGCAACACGACGCTCGAGATTCTCTGGACCGTGCTCCCCGCGGTCATTCTCGTGCTGATCGCCGTGCCGACGGTGCGCACGATCTTCAGCTCCCAGGCCGCGGCACCGGCGAGCGCCATCCGGGTGAACGTGATCGGCCACCAGTGGTGGTGGGAGTTCGAGTATCCGCAGTACGGCATCAAGACGGCCAACGAACTGTACCTGCCCACGGGACGCACCGTGGCGTTCGAGCTCCGCACCCAGGATGTGCTGCACTCCTTCTGGATTCCGCAGCTCGGCGGCAAGCGCGATCTGATTGGCAACCGCACCAACTATCTCTGGTTCACGCCCGACTCCACCATGGGCTCGGATGTGTGGAACGGCTTCTGTGCGGAGTATTGCGGCGACTCGCACGCGAACATGAAGTTCCGCGCGTTCACCGTCTCGCAGGCCGACTTCGAGCGATGGGCCGCGCACCAGAAGTCGGGTCCTGTCGTCGCGGCTCCAGTCGCACCGGCGCCCGTCGCGCCCGCAGCCGGTGCTCCCGCGGCGTCCACCGGAGCGTCCCAGACGGCGGCCAAGACCGGGACCACACAGTCCGCCGGGACCATCACCGGGCAGACGCCAGCCCCCAGCGCCGCGGCGCCGGCTACTCCGGCAGCGGGGGCGGCCGCAACCATCGCGGCGGTCTCGTCGCCCGGTCTCGTTGCATCGCTCTTTCCACAGATTCCCGCCCATGCGGTGCCGAAGACGCCGATCCCCGCCGGCCTCACCTTCCAGAGCGGACTGACCGGCGATGTCGAGCGCGGTCGAGCGCTCTACGCGCGCAGCCCGTGCGTCGGGTGTCACGTCATTCAGGGCGTTTCGATGAGTCCCGTGGGACCGACGCTCACCCACGTCGGCAGCCGCACCACCATTGCCGCCGGCCTCTACCCGAACGACGCAGCGCACCTCGCGCGGTGGATCAAGAACGCCCCTGCCATGAAACCCGGGGCCATCATGCCGCCGCAGGGCAAGGGGATTCGCGATCCGCGGACCAGCGCCGTCGGCACGCTCGATGATGCCCAGATCGCCGACATCGTGGCGTATCTGCTCGCCCTGAAGTAACCACGCAGCACCGGAGAGACCGAGGCAATGGCCACCGCCACCGCCCCAATCCAAGCGACCGCGCACTACCACGTTGAGCCGACCGGGGTCATGAGCTGGCTGACCACCGTCGACCACAAGCGAATCGGTGTGCTCTATCTCTATTCCTCCCTCTTCTTCTTCCTCGTCGGAGGGCTGGAGGCGCTGATCATCCGCATGCAGCTCCACGGCCCGAACGGGACGCTGGTGTCGGCGGAGACATACAACCAGCTGTTCACGATGCACGGCACGACCATGATCTTCCTCGGGATCATGCCGCTGTCCGCCGCGTTCTTCAATTTCCTCATTCCGCTCCAGATCGGCGCCCGCGATGTCGCCTTCCCGCGGCTCAACGCCTTCAGCTACTGGGTGTTCATTCTCGGCGGCATCTTCATGAACGTGTCGTGGCTGATGGCTGCCGCACCCGATGGCGGCTGGTTCGGCTATGCACCGCTCACCACCCGCACGTACTCGCCCGGCCTCAACATCGACTTCTGGGCGATCGGCCTCCAGATCCTCGGCATCTCGTCGCTCGCCGCGGCGTTCAACTTCCTGACGACGATCATCAACATGCGTGCACCGGGGATGAACCTGATGCGCATGCCGATGTTCACGTGGATGTCGTTCGTCGTGCAGTTCCTGCTCGTGCTCGCCTTCCCGGTGATCACGATCGCGCTGGTGTTCCTCCAGTTCGACCGGCTCTTCGGCACGAACTTCTACGCGATGTCCGCCGGCGCCGACCCGCTGCTCTGGCAGCACCTGTTCTGGATCTTCGGCCACCCGGAAGTCTACATCCTGATCCTGCCGGCCTTCGGCCTCGTGTCCGAGGTGCTCCCGACCTTCTCGCGGAAGCCGCTCTTCGGCTACCCCGTGATGGTGTACTCCGGCATCCTGATCGGCTTCCTCGGCTTCGGCGTCTGGGCCCACCACATGTTCGCCGTGGGCATGGGTCCGATCCCCGACACGGTGTTCGCGCTGACGACGATGCTGATCGCCATTCCGACCGGCGTGAAGATCTTCAACTGGATCGCCACGATGCACGGCGGCGCCGTGCGCTTCACGACAGCGATGCTGTTCGCGATCGGGCTCGTGGCGCTGTTCACGATCGGCGGCATCTCCGGGATCATGCACTCCTCGCCGCCCGCCGACCTCCAGCAGACCGACACCTACTTCATCGTCGCCCACTTCCATTACGTGCTCTTCGGCGGGTCGATGATGGGCATCTTCGCCGGGATCTATTTCTACTTCCCGAAGATGTTCGGCCGGATGATGGACGAGACACTGGGGAAAGTTCACTTCTGGCTCATGTTCGTCGGCATGAATCTCACGTTCTTCCCGATGCACTATGCGGGAATGAACGGCATGCCGCGCCGCATCTACCGGTATGACGCAGACCAGGGCTGGGACCTCTTCAACGCGATGTCGAGCTGGGGCGCCTACATGCTCGCGGTCGGCATGATCGTGTTCATCTATAACTTCTTCCGCAGCAAGGCGTCGGGCCCGATTTCCGGGAACGATCCGTGGGGCGGATCGACGCTCGAGTGGTCGATCCCGTCGCCGCCGCCTGACTACAACTTCGCCGAGCTGCCGACGGTGACGTCGCGCTATCCGCTGTGGGATCTCAAGTCCCCTGGCCTCACCACCGATGTGCCGCACACCCGGGAGGGCGACAAGACGACGCGGGTGAAGGTTGCCGGCTCCGACGCGGGAGATGTCCAGTTCTCCAGCACTGACCGGACACACCAGCCGGGCGCTGGGGCCATGCACGTGGAGCACCGCCTCCCCAGCGCGCAGACCCTTGGGATCCCGATGCCATTGGCGACGATCAAGCCGCTCATCGTCGCCGTCGGGATCATCATCATGTTCACCGGCATGCTCTTCCGCTCACAGCAGCTGGCGACGATTCAACGCGCCGCCGGTGAGGGATCGACCATCGGGTCGACCATGCTCATCATTTTCGGCGCGATCGTCATGGTGGGCTCCCTGTACTGGTGGCTCCTCAGCCCGCTCGAGGAACATGCGCACCACTGAGCGCCGCTCCCCCTCTCCGACGTCATGACTGCCTCCGTGCACACCCACGCGCCCGCGCCGGCGCACGTCCACTACACGACCACCGGGCTCGATAACCGGAAGGTCGCGATCTGGGCGTTCATCGGCTCCGAGTGCATGCTCTTCGCGTCGCTGATCTCGACATACCTCATCTACAAGGGGCGGAGCCGCGTCGGCCCGTACCCGCACGAGTCGTGGACCAATCCGCTCAACGGGGAGGTGAGCGCCGGCATCCTCGACATCCCAGTCACCTCGGCATCCACCTTCGTGCTGCTGATGTCATCGCTGGCCATGGTGCTCGCCCTCGCGGCGGTGCAGAACAAGCACCTCCCGAAACGCACCCGCGGCGACCGGATTCTGGGCTCGTCACAGCTCTGGCTGTTCATGACCGCGCTGCTCGGTGCGACCTTCCTCGGCTTCCAGGCATACGAGTTCACGGCCTTCGTGCACGAAGGGCTCACCATCAAGACGAACCTGTTCGGCTCGACCTTCTTCACGCTGACCGGCTTCCACGGCGCGCACGTGACGGCAGGCGTGCTGTGGCTCCTCACCCTGCTCTCGATCGACCGCCGCCGGAACCTCGGCCCGGCCGATGCGCTCAACGTCGACCTGTGCGCCCTGTACTGGCACTTCGTCGACGTCGTCTGGATCGCGATCTTTACGCTCATCTACCTCATCAAGTAGCAGGGATCGATGGCACACGAGCACGTTCCCGCGAATCCGCCGGTGGTGGCTCCTGCCGGCGCGCATGGCCATGCGGCGGAGCACCAGCATCCGACCGCGAAGACGTACTTCATCGTCGGCGCGATCCTCACGGCGATCACGGTGGTCGAGGTCGCCGCGTACTACATCACGCCCTTCGTCGAGTCGCCCTGGTTCGTTCCATCGCTGCTGATCATGTCGGCCGCGAAGTTCGCGATCGTCGTGATGTTCTACATGCACCTCAAGTACGATCACAAGCTGTTTCGCGCGCTGTTCACCGGGCCGCTGGCGATCGCCTTCGTGACGATTCTCGCGCTCCTGCTCCTCTTCGGCCAGATCGGGAACCGCCTCCGCGGCTGAGCATGCGATGACCGTTCTCGCCCTGCTCCACGGCGGCGTCGCGATCGACTGGCGCCAGTGGACGATTCACTGGAGCACGGTCATCGGCCTCGCGGCCATCGGGGCTGTCTACCACTGGCGCGCGCGCGCCGCCGCTCCGGATCGGGGGCGCACCGCGCCCAGCACGGGCCAGCGCCTTTCGTTCTTCGCCGGCCTCGGTGTGATCTTCGCCTCGCTGAACGGGCCGCTGCACGACCTCAGCGACTACTACCTGTTCAGCGCGCACATGGTGCAGCACCTGCTGCTGACCCTTGTCGCTCCGCCGCTGCTCATCGCAGGAGTCGCCGGATGGATGCTGCGCCCCGCGCTCGAGAGCAGCGTGATCGGGCCGGCGGCGCGGCGGGTGACTCGCGTGACGTCGTGCTACCTGATCTTCAACGTGGTCATCGCGGTCTGGCACCTGCCGCCCGTGTACAACACGGCCATGGCGTATCACCCCGTGCACATCGCGCAGCACCTGACATTCATGGTCGCAGCGGTACTGATGTGGTGGCCGCTGATGAGCCCACTGCCCGAGCTGCCGCGCCTTGCCTACCCCGCTCAGATGCTCTACTGCTTCCTGATGATGATTCCGATGTCGATCGTCGCGATCTACATCGCGATGGCCGACTCGGTCCTCTACCCCGCCTACGCCTTCGCGCCGCGCATGTGGGGGATCTCGCCACTGGAAGACCAGCTCATCGGGGGGCTCATCATGTGGATCCCCGGGGGCCTTTTCTTTCTCGGCGTGATGACGGTGGTGTTCTTCAAGTGGCAGGCACGGGACGGGGCTGACAGTACCGAGGGGGCGCAGGCAGACTGGGTGCCGGCGAGCTCGCGCGCCTGAGGGTGGGGAGCGGACCGCGAAGCTCTGTCAGCTGCCAGGCTGACGTTGTGCGCTGCGTGGGCGTGGGGTCGAGTGGAAAACGGCGAGGTGCCAGCGACAAGCTGAAGTGCTCGAAGCTCCGAGCCTTCAAGCAGGAAGAGCGGGCGGGAAAGCCGGTGTTCCGGCCCGGTTCCACCCTCGTCGCCGCGCGTCACGGCGGCGGTGGTTGCACGTCGAGCCGTGTCCTGCAGGAAAGCTCGGCGCTACCAGCTCTGCAGCTACCTGCTGGCACCTCGCCTGTTCAATCCTTCCCTTCACAGTGGCCGCGGCGGCTCGCCCTCAGCCGATCACCGTTTCGGCCACACCATCCCCTGAGAGCTGGTCACTTCGCAGTCTACTCCCAAAGCCGGCCCGACCTCAAACCACCAGCAGCAGCACGTCGTACAGCGCGTGCGTCCACGCCGTGATGCCGAATCCCCGTAGCAGGTACATCGCGCTGAACACCAGCCCGCCGATCATTCGGTACACGAACGACCCCACCTCGAGCGGATCGCCGTACGGCCCGACGTAGTGGAACGCGGAAAAGATGAACGCCCCCACCACGACCGCGAACACTCCGGCTGGTCCGATCCGCAGCTTGAGCGCCCTGCTGGCGAAGAAGGCGAGCGCCGAGACCAGGATCACGCGGAAGAGCAGCTCCTCATAGATCCCGGCGCCGAGGGAGACCATGAGCTGAGTGCCCCACCCCATGGACTGCAATGGGCCGTCGTTGGCGAGCGTGAAAGCCTGCATCCCGGTGACATTCACGATTGCCGGGACGGGCAACCCCCAACCGCTCACCAGCGCGAACGGGGCGAGCACCCTCGCCGTAATGCCGCTGACCACCACGCCGAACAGCACCGCCAGCGCGAGCGATTCCGCGACCATTCCGGCGAAGACCGCCCCCTTCAGCGCGCGACCATTGGCCCGCAGGTCGCGACCGATCAGCCAGACGCTGGCACCGATGACGATTGCGCCGAAGAGCATCGTGCCGTATTCGCCCGCGATCGCCATGAAGGCCGACTTGATGAGCACATCAGCCCCATTCCGGATCCCGCCGCTCTCGTACGAGAGCACAGCCGCCAGCCCTTCATACAACAGGAGCAAGGGCAGGGCAAAAACGAGGCTGTACCGGTGAGCACGGCTCGCTCGCCAGTACGACCGCGGAGGAGCCGTGACGGATCGCCCTCGCAGACGCTCTGCTATTCGGTCCCCCCGAGCGCGTGAGCGAACTCAGTTCCAAGGGAAGGATGCGTGCGCCACATGTAGACCCCCATCGAGACGGACGCGAGCAGGTTGCCCGCCGCGATCTGGTACCACGCGAGGTTGCCGAGCAGTTCGGCCTGCGAGAGGAGTGCGCTGAGTCCGTAGAAACCCGTCTCGAACGCCACGAACAGGATCAACAGGCCGGCCAACACCGCGGGCTCTTCCTCCGCCTGGTGAATGATGTGCGCGAGGACGATCCCGACGATGCAGAACGCTCCATAATGAAAGAGGGTGTAGAGCGCGACCTGCACGAACGGCCCCTCGTTCGCTCCCGACCGGAGGAGGCTGAGGAGGGCGGTGCCCAGAATCGCGGGCGTATGGAACGGCCGTCCCGCCATGCTATCCACGATCAGGAACCAGAGTGCGACGCTGGTCGCACCGAGTATCCCGGCAATCAGACCTTCGCGCACCGTGCTGTGACGGCTCGGCATTAGCTGTCTCCTTGTTCTGGTGGAGCGACGCTCGGCGGCGGCGGCGACGCCGACATGACACCGTTGGGGGGCCTTGCAATCTGCGGTCGGCGGGGGCCGATTCCTAGTGCTCCAACCGCTCACCGGCCGGCACCAGTCACCCGTCCTCCTACCATACGCGAGGCGCTCATGTGTCCACGATCCCTGCACCGAAACGGCGAACTCTCGTACGTCGTCCTGACCGTCGTGGGGCTCTTCTCGGCGTGCAGTCCCGGTGATGGATCCGAGCGACCGGCGGCGGTACCGGTCGACCGTGCGTGCTCGACCCCGGCCGATTCGGTCGTCGGGTTGGCGGCCAAGAAATTCGTTGGATTCGTCAGCCCCAAGCCGCACCGCTTCCTCATTCCCGTCAGCACCGACTCGGCGTTGCCCAGCGGTGCATACTGGGCCCTCCAGACGACTGGCGCGACGCTCAACATGTACCCGCGCGACACGACCGCGCAGAAACAGCTACGCCGCCAGCTCGGGGCCAATGGGTCGTATACCCTCCTGCTCATGAACTACCACGGGCAGAAAAAGACGACCGATGGTCGCGTGGCGCTCGAGTTCAGTGGGCATTACCTGAGCGGGTCAGTCGATGGAACCGCCATTCCGCGCACGGCCGTAATGTTCTCCTGCCACGCCGCGGGTGAGCGCTTCGTGATCGAGCCCGCGCTTTCGGGGGCATGACGGCCCACCCACCGGCAGGGGCGTCGGACGTCGGCGGACCGCTGTCCCCCGTCTTCCCGGCGTCGGCCACGGGAGCAGGAACAGCAGCGCGAAGCCCACGGGAGCGAATCGCCGCGCTCGATGTCTTCCGTGGGATCACGGTTGCGGGAATGCTCCTCGTCAACAATCCGGGGAGTTGGGGGAGCATCTATGCGCCGTTGCGGCACGCCGAGTGGCATGGGTGGACGCCGACGGACCTCGTCTTTCCCTTCTTTCTCTTCATCGTGGGGATCACCACGCAGCTCTCGCTCGAGGTCCGGCGGGCCCGAGGCACGGGAGATCGTGAGATCGTCATCCAGATCCTCAAGCGAGGCGCGCTCATCATCGTGCTCGGCCTCCTCGTGGCCGCGTTCCCGTACACTTCGGCGCGAATCACGGGGATCAGGATTCCGGGAGTTCTCCAGCGGATCGGCCTCGCGTACATCGTCGCTGCCCTGATCACACTGCGCACGACTGTCCGTCAGCAGATCACGATTGCCGCCGGGATCCTGATCGGATACTGGCTGGTGATGACGCTGGTTCCGGTGCCGGGCGGCGCGGCGGGAGTTCTCGACACGCCCTCCGAGACGATGGCCGCCTGGGTCGATCGTCTGTTGCTCGACGGTCACCTCTGGGCGCAGTCGAAGACCTGGGACCCTGAGGGTCCGCTGTCCACGCTGCCTGCGATCGTCACCTGCATGCTCGGGATCCTCGCCGGTCGCTGGATCGGGTCTGGCCGCCCCCTGATCGAACGGGTTGCCGGACTCTTCGCGCTTGGCGTCGTCGGGGCGGCGGCGGGGTCGGTGTGGGGGTGGGCCTTCCCCATCAACAAGAGCATTTGGACGAGCTCGTACGTCCTCTTCACTGCCGGCCTCGCGTGTCTCGTGCTGGCGCTCTGCATCTGGCTCATCGATGTGCGCCGGATCACCGGATGGACGCGGCCATTCGTCATCTTCGGGACGAACCCGCTCTTCGCCTTCGTCGCGTCGGGCATCTTCGCGCGGCTCATCTACACCGTCGTGAAAGTCCCTTACGGGGGAAGATCGGTCCCCGTGCAATCGGCGCTTTATCAGGCGGCCTACGCGTCCTGGCTCCCGCCCAAGGTCGCTTCCCTTGCGTTCGCGCTTTCAGTGGTCGGTTTTTTCTACGTCCTGCTCTGGGCGATGCACCGGAAGGGGCTGATTTTCAAGGTGTGATCCGCGTCACGTGGCGTGGCATGCCGGTCCCTCGATCGTCCTTCTCAATGGGGCCGTGTTTCCGGACGCTATCCCCAAGCCCGCAAAGAATTTGTCTGTCCTCCGCGCATTCGCCATGTGCTTCAGGCGACTGCGCTGACCCTCCCTCGCAGGGCACGCGAGTTGCCTTTTCCCGACCCCATGACGCGTTCCCGCCGCCCCCTGAGTCCGCTACTCCGTTCTGTTGCTGTCCTGGCAGGCTCTGCCGTTCTATGGCTGCCTGTCGAGACGAGCGCGATGGAACGCGAATACCTTGGGGTCGCGGATTCACTGCTGGCCGAGTCACGCCCGCAGCAGCGGACTCGACCGTCGCGGCGGCGCGCGGCGTCGCCGGTCCGCCGAGTGCGACCGACCGAGCCGACGAGCGCACCGGCGCTGGCGAGCGATCTCGGTGGCATGGTCGGTGGCCAGGTCCGCCACGGCCGGTGGGGCGTCATGGTCGTCTCGCTCACCCGGGGTGACACGCTCTACTCGGTCAACGCCGACTCGCTCTTCCAGCCGGCATCCACCATGAAGCTGTTCACCGCGGCGCTCGCACTCGAGCGCCTCGGGCCGAACCATTCCTTCAGCACCGACGTCTTTCGTGACGGCAACGTCGGTCCCGAGGGAACGGTGCGCGGGAACCTGATCCTCCGCGGCGGTGGGGACCCGGCGCTTTCGAACCGATTCATCCGCGGCGACGCCAACATGCCGATGACGCTGCTCGCCCGCCTCGTCCACGGCAAGGGCGTGCGACGCGTGACGGGTGACCTCATCGCCGATGCCTCGGCATTCGAGGAGCGACTCGTTCCCGAAGGCTGGCTCTCGCGCTACCTGCACGACCGGTACGCCGCACGCGTCTCTGCCCTGTCACTCAACGAGAACGTCGTCACGATCGCCGTTCATCCGGAATCGGCAGGGCCCGGCGCGCGGGTCGCGCTCGAGCCGTCGTCGAGTGCAATTACCGCGACGAGCGCCGTGCGCCTCGTGAAGGGAAGTCGCGGGGGGAACATCATCGTTCGCCGAACGAACGGCGGTGGAATCGAGGCTCGTGGGTGGATCGGGACGAATTCCGTCACTCGCCGCTACGAGCTCGTGGTCGAGGATCCGGCGATGTTCGCGCTCGGTGCATTCCGCGACGCCCTGGCCGCGCAGGGCGTGACGGTGGACGGCAGCATCCGCATGGGTGAGACGCCGCACGGCGCCGTGAAGCTCGGCGGACTCCCGTCTCCGCCGCTCGACCGGCTCATCTCCGTCATGAATCGCGAGAGCATCAATCACTACGCGGAGCTGATCTATCGCAACACGGCCCGCACCCAGAACACGCTCCCCGAAGGCTCGGCGACCGCCGGATTCGCGCTCCTTCGTGACTTCATGGTCAACAAGGTCGGCGCTGACTCCAACGCGGTGCACGCCGCGGACGGCAGCGGCCTGTCCACGCTCGACCGCGTGACCCCGCGCGGGCTGCTGCAGCTGCTGGCCTACAGTCACAAGGCGCCGTGGGCCTCGTCGTTCCACGCCTCGCTGCCCGTCGCCGGTGAATCGGAGCTGCTCCGCACGCGGATGCGTTACACCGCTGCGCAGGGCAACCTTCACGCGAAGACGGGCACCACGAACTCCGTGATCTCACTCGGCGGCTACGTCACTGCCCAGAGCGGCGAGGTGATCGCATTCGTGTTCTTCTACAACGGTACCGATCGCTGGAACGCGCGAGAGACCATCGATGCCATGGGCATCACGCTCGCGTCGTTCGTTCGAGAGTAGGCTGGGAGCGGACGGCGAAGCCGTCAGCTGTCAGCTGTCAGCCCTCAGGGATCAGACAATGGCGCACACGTCTTTCATGTGAAGGCTGATACCTGACAGGTGACCGCCGACGGCTTCGCCGTCCACTCTCGATCTCGATCGTTACGTGAGTTCCCTGATCATCACGCCGCGCTTCCCCAGTTCCGCGATGTACTGCTCCGCCGGCATGCACTCATCCGGCGTGAACACGCCGGTTTTCCCGATCTGCCCGCGAGCCTGCATGAGACCCGTGATCGAGAGCGAGTAGCCGGTCGTCCGCATCATCGCGCTGATGCCGTGCTCCGCATCGTAATAGTCGAGGAGCTCCCATGCGCGGTGAGCGGGGCGGCCGTTCTTCATGCCGTCGACCGTCACGCGCAGTGCGACGAGATCGCGTCCCCGCGTCTTCGTCAGCCGCGGCCCGGCGGCCGCAGCAAAGAGATCGCGCGGCACCACCTTCACCCCCTTCACATCGACCGGCTCCAGCTCGAGCAGTCCGAGCTCGCGGATCGCCTCCATGATGTGCGCGTGACCCGGATAGCGAAGCGTCTTGTACTCCATCGAGGGAATCTTTCCTTCGTACCGGAACGCCATCGTGGACAGTCCACCGGCGGTGTGAAATGCTTCAAGCTCGCCCACCGGCTTCGGGAACTGTGCCGATTCCCGCTCCGACAGCGCCTTGACCTGCACGCGCTTTCCATCGCGCAGGACCCACGAAAGCGTCGTGTAGTAGTCCAGCACGCCCTCGAGCGAGTACACGATCTGGTAGTTGAGCGGCGGTTCCGGATTCTGCGGCAGGCCGCCGACATAAATGCGCAGCTTGTCGACGGTATCCATCGATGTGATGCCCAGCTCGGCGAGGATGTTCACCATGCCCGGAGCGAGCCCGCAGTCGGGGATGATCGTCACGCCGTGCTCGCGCGCTTGCCGGTCCAGCTCGCGCTGCTGGAACACGATCTCCGTGTTCCCGCCCAGATCAGAGTAATGAACGCCCGCTTCGGCGGCGTGCTTCGCGACCTCGAAGTTGAAGTAGTACGGGAGGGCGCACATCACCGCGTCGCTTTCGCGCACCAAGGCGCGAAGCGCCTCGCGATCCCGGACATCGAGCGGTGTCGGGATCAGCCGCTTTCCTGAATACGGCGCGATGAAGTCGGGAAGATGATCCGGATGCAGGTCCGCAAGACGCACCTCGGTCACGTCGGGCTGCTGCAGCAGATCATACGCACACGCCGAGCCCTGAAGCCCGGCGCCAAGTACCAACATTCGCATTCAGTGTCTCCCAGGGAGGTGCTACAGCGGACCGGGGAAAAGTTAGTCGCCGCGATCACAATTTGTCAGCGCCATGGCTCGTCCATTGCGTCGGCGAACCATGCATGTCACTTACCCCGTCCACGTCGCCTGACTGGCGCGCGCACCTCATCGAGAGCTCGGCCGCTATCCGTTCGCTGCTCGAGCACGTCACTCGCATCGCGGTGCTCGGCATCAAGACCGAGGCATCCGCGGCGCCGGCATACTACGTCCCCGAGTATGCCCAGCATGCCGGCTACGAGATCATCCCCGTTCCGGTCTACTACCCGGAGGCGACGGAGATCCTCGGCGAGACAGTCTACCGCACCGTGTCCGAGATCCCCGGCGACGTGGATCTCGTCAACGTCTTCCGACGGCCGAAGGACATTCCTGCACACGTCGACGACATCCTCGCAAAGAAGCCGCGCGCGGTGTGGTTCCAATCGGGCATCCGCAATGAGGCCGCGGCCGAGCGGTTCGCGCGGGCCGGCATCGAAGTGGTGCAGGACCGATGTCTGATGGTGGAGTTGAGGGCCATCGGGCGTTGGTAGGTCAAGCGAGGGAGCGGACGGCGAAGTGGTCAGTCGTCAGCACTCAGCGCTCAGCTGCAGGACGTCACCGACGGCTGAGGGCTGACAGCTGATCACTGATCGCTTCGCAGTGCGCTCCCTATCTCAAAACACGATCGAGAGCGCACACCCCTAGCGGTCGATGACGACCTCTCCGTGCCGGATGTCCAGCGTCCACCGCACACCGAGCGCACCCTGCAACGCCTGGGTCGCGAGCGACGACATGGAGCCGCCCGGCCGCACGAGCATCAGGTCGTTTGCCCTGATCAGGATCGGAATACGCTCAGCGCCTGGCGAAGGCGTCGGTGCCTTCCCTGCCTTTCGCAGCACGATCGTTGCGCCGCCGCCGCTGCCTGCGCTCGCCGGGATCCACGTCGGAGCGAAATCCTCGAGCACATCCACGCCGATCCGCGCGGTCCGCGATCCGCTCATGGGCTCGAAGCGCGCAGGCACTCCCGAACGCGCCAACCCGCCGAGTCCGAGGCTCAGCACGAGCCCCGCGTGGTCGCGCACTCCGACGTCGGAGTTGGACTTGAAGACGCGAACGCCCCGACGTGCTGCCCACGATGTGTCGAGCACGAGTCCCGTGACGGCAACGTCGATGGTGGCCGTCAGCGTATCGGATCCGATGGTGATGCGGATCTGGCCGAGGGGTGCCGATGGACCCTGCGAAAGCGCGAGGATGGCAGAGTCTCCACCGGTGATCGCCGGTACGTTCTCCGACAGCCACTCGGCGCGCGCGCGCTCCGCGTAAACGAGCGGGGAGTTCGGCAGCGACGACAGCGCCCGGTAATCGCCGAGCCGAGCGTACACTGGAGCGAGCTGCTCGGCGATGGCGCGGCGGTCGCCGCCGAAGAAGCGGGCTTCCTCGAGGAGCACGGCCCCGACGCGGAGCGCTCCCCGCGCCGCGAGGTAGCGGCCGAGCGCCTGGCGGGGCGTTGCGTTCCGTGGTTCGGACCGGGCGGCGTAGTAGTACAGTGCCTCCGCCTCGAAGATCTGCCCCCGTCGAAGCAGGGCATCGGCGCGCCCGATGTAGTTCTGCGCACCAACCGGAGTGCCGATCACGCCGACTCCAAGCAGGCACGCGGCGATCACGGACGCATGCCTGGCTCTTACGACTTTCTCCACGGCCGGCTCTCCCTTCAGGGTTGCTGCGCTCGTCAGCGCGGGCCGCGTGTTCGATAGATCACGGGCTCGACTGTCGCTTCGTACTGTTTCGCATCGGGGCGCGGTGCGAGTGCGGCGATGAACTGCCCCGATCGAGTTGCGGCCACGACCAGTCCGGGCCCGATGATCCGGCCGTTCAGCCGCACCCACCCGCCCCGGCTCTCCAACGTCCCGCCATCGATCGCGAGCGATCGCGACTCGCGGAGGTCGATCGCCACCGAGATGTCGATCACGGGCCCGTCGATCCACGAAAGCGGGTCCAGCGCGTCCTGCTCGAGCGGGCCTTCCACTGCGCCCGTCTCGGCATTCACGCCAAGCCACGATGTCGACGGAGAATCATCCTGCACCCGCTCCGGCTTGGCACCGATCGCCAGAGTCCCGCCGTTGTCTGCCCACCGCAACCGCCATCCCCCCGCGATCGGCAGCGTCGTCCCGCTCTGCGACATCGACGCATTGGCCGCCCGGGCGGAAACATCCAGCACCACCGGCTGCGCCAAGCCGTAGGCGGGCATCATCCCGCTGGTCATGAAGGCGTTCCGGCGAACACTGTCGAGCGGCAGCTTCACCGCCGCGGCCACCCGCCGCCACGTCGCATCCGACACTGCCTCACCCTCGGAGACGGCGAGCACGTACGCCTTCCCGTAGGCCAGGCGCCGCCAGTCGGGGGAGGGCACGACGTCCCACACGCTGTCGCGGTGCACCATCACCGATCCGCGATCGCTGGCGAAGATGAAACCATTCGGAATCGCCTCGGCTTCGACACCGACAGGATCCTCGACGATGAGCAGCGACCGCCGGTCGCGCGCGACCATCCATTTCGTTCGCGCCGACATTCCGTGAGTGCCCGTGTTGACGGCAAACACCTCGACGTCGGCGGTGAGGCGGGCGGAGTCGCTGACCACGATCGGTCGGTGCCCTGCCTGGCTGAGCGCGTACGCAGTTCGCGCCGCGAGTCCCGGGCTCGCCGTGGGGGCAATCTGTACCCGCCACACCGCGCCGCGGTTGACCTCCCCTGGGCGGAGCGACGTCGTCCACCCTGCCTTGTCGAGCGAATCGATCATGCGTTCCGCCGATTGCTGGTCGGCGAACGATGCCATCTGAACCGCGATGACCGGGATCAGGCGCGCAGTCGGCGACGTCGCGGCGGGGCCCGGCGGCCTCTCGCTACCCCGCTGATCCTCGCACGCGCTCGCGATAGCTGCGATGCCGGCCGCGAGCGCAAGCCAACGACCGCCCGTGCACCGCACTAGCGATAGACGCGATAAATGGCGCCGATGTTCGGAGTACCCTGCTGGCCATCGTCGGATACGAGCAGCGACCCGTCACGATGGACCACCATGTCGACCGGGCGTCCCCAGCGATTCGGTGCCTGGCCCGGAGTACTCTCGCCCTGCCAGCCCGACATGAACTCCTCGTAGCCGACCGGCTTGCCCTTCTCGATGCGAACGCGGACGACCACCACGCCGACAGGCACCGTGCGATTCCACGAACCGTGAAGTGCGACGAGCGCATCGCCGCGATACTCGGCGGGCAGGTTCGTGGCCCCGGCGAGAAAAGTCAGCCCGAGCGGCGCCGAGTGCGCCTGAAGGGTGAGCGCGGGGGCGAGCGTCCGCTGGCAGATCCCCGCGGCCACGGAATCGCGCACGACGCTGTCCGGATTCGCAATGCGATCGCCGTGACAGTATGGCCACCCGAAGTGGCCGCCGTCGCGCAGGATGTTGATCTCCTCGTGCGGCAGGTTCTGGTGGTCGGGCAGAAGGTTGTCGCGCTCGTGCTGCGAGACCCAGATCTCGGACGTCGTCGGATGGATCGCCATGCCGACGGCATTGCGAAGGCCCGACGAATAGACGCGGCCGTTCCGCCCATCGGCATCGTAGCGCATCACAGCTGCGAGCTCCGGGGACTGCTCGATGCAGATGTTGCAGCTCGACCCGATCGACACGTACATCGCGCCGTCGCGCCCGAAGACGATCGTCCGGGTGCTGTGGCCGCGGGTGAACGGGTACGTGTTGATCTGCTCGGCCGAGCCCGACGGCGTGCCCGCGGCGTCGAGGCGCATGCGGTGGACGCCGCGCAGCCCGGCGATGTAGAGATAGCCATTGTGGAACGCGAGTCCGTGCGCGCCCTCGACGACGGCCACCACTTGACGCTGATCGGCCGTGCCATCGCCGTTCCGATCGACGAGACGCGTGACCTGGCCCCCGTAGTACTGCGGCCCGGCCGGAGGCGGCGTGGCGGCGCCTCGCCCGCGTCCACCCGTCATTCCCGCGCGCGGCTGGCTCACGTATACCGCGCCGTCAGGCCCGATCGCCATGAAGCGTGCGTTCTGCACGCTGTCGGCGAAGACGGCGACCTTGAGCCCCTGCGGGACTTTCAGCTTGCCAGCGAGTGCCGCCACCATCGGCCTGCTCGAGGGCGGAATGCTTCCCTTGTCGGGCTGTGCCGCGGCGGTGAGCGCCGTGCAGGTTATCGCGACCAACACCGTCATTGTCCATTTCGTGCCGATCATGCTGGGCTCCGTTGCGATGCCGTGTGGTCTGCATATACGCCGACGAGCGCGCTTTCGGGGTGGGGCATGCGCGCCCGTCGACTCTCCAGTGCCTCCGCTTCCGCGCGCTCGATCTCTCCTTCAACTTCGCTCTCGACGTGCTCGAGCGCGGAGCGTGCTACCCCGCCGTCCACGAGATGCTCCTCGAACAGCGCGATCGGATCGCGCCGACCCCACCGCGTGAACATCTCCTCATCGAATGTGCGACGCGCTTCTGCTTCGTCGTGCGTCGCGTGACCGCCCATGCGGAATGTGTCGGCGACGAGCAGCGCGGGCCCTTCACCACGTCGGCAGCGTTCGACGGCGAGCGCGGTGAGTGCGTGCGCGTCGAGAACATTGTTTCCGTCGAACACGCCGCCCCACATCCCGTACGCCTTGGGCCAGTCGGCGAAGTCCTCCTTCACGTGATGCTGGTCGAGCCGGGTTCCGAGCGCGACGTGGTTGTTCTGGATGATGAAGATCGCCGGGACGCGTCGCGTGGCGGCGAAGTTGAATCCCTCGTGCACGGTTCCGGTCTTGGTGCTCCCGTCGCCGATCCAGGTGAGCGCGACGCGGTCTTCCCCACGCATCTGGAAGGCCAGCGCGATGCCCGCGACCACGGGCACCATGTCGCCGACGTGGCTGATGGGCGCGAGCACCCCGTGGGTCATATCGCCGTAGTGACCGTCGCGGCCGCGGGTCGGCGCATCGAACGTCGCCATGTAGGAACGGAGGATGTCGGCGATCGGCATGCCCATCTCGTGACATGCCCCGGAGTTCCGGATCATCGGCGCAACGATGTCGCCACCCGCGCCGCGCCGAAGGGCATGGACCGGCCCGATGGTCGCCGCTTCCTCGCCGCTGCCGAGCCACGCCTTCGAGATGACCCCCTGCCGCACCATGCGCTTGAGCGCGATGTCGGACAGTCGGTTCCGCAGCAGGCCGCGGTACATCTCGAGCTTCTTCTCGTCGCTCAACGCCTCGATGATCTGCTGCCGCTCGGGATTCCTGACGCAGGTCGCTCCGAACTCGCGAACGATCTCATCATCGCGGGTCCATGACAGGTACTCGGGCGGGTCGAATGCGGCGTAGCGCTTCACGGGTGAAAGGTCGCGACCGGCGGGCGGGGGGACAAGGCAAAACGCGCTGAATGCTGGTCAGGCTGAACTGGTCGCTTCAGCGCTGGGCTGAAAGCCGTGAGCGGCATCGTCGGCGCGGCTGGCTCGAAAAAGCGAGGTACCAGCTCAGCGAGCTGGCGAGCTCGGAGCTGAGAGCCTCCTCGCGTTGAGAGCGACTCTGCTGGCTGGGATTGAGGGCGGAAAGGCGCGGAACTGCGATGGATCGGTGCCATGATTTCCGATCTGCTTCGTAATCTCCGCCCATGGCCGACTTCAAGAAGCTGTTGGTGTGGAGCAAGGCGCACGCCCTGGCACTCCAGTCCCATCGCACGGCCGCGCGCATCCGCGGGGGGCAGAACGCCTCGCTGCGCAACCAGATCACCCCCGCGGCGCAATCGATCCCCCGCCAACATCGTCGAGGGCCGCGGCCAAACGAGCGAGCGCGAGTTTGCCCGCTTCCTCGGCTACGCTCTCAACTCGGCCTCCGAGCTCGAGTACCACCTGATTACGGCCCGCGATGTCCATGCCCTTCCCGAACCCGCGGTCGACACCCTCACCGCGCAGCTGACGGAAGTCAGAAAGATGCTCCACGGCCTCCTCTCTCGGCTGACCCGAGAGCCACGCCCACCCAAGAGGCGCCCACCGTCCGTCTAAAGCTCCCAAGGTCCCGCTCTTCAGCTTGCCGCTGCCGCCTCGCCGTTTAACTCGACCCCAAGCCCCAAGCCGCTGGCAGCTCCCCGCTCTTCAGCTTGCCGCTGGCACCTCGCCGTTCAAACTCGACCCCAAGCCCGAGCCGGCTGACAGCTCCCCGCTCTTCAGCTTGCCGCTGGCACCTCGCCTCTTCCGCCTCGACCCCGCTCCCAAACCAGCCGGCAGCTTTCAGCTGCCCCGTAGCCTGTCGAGCAACCCCCCTGCCCTCCCCGCCGCCCCCTTGACCGCCGCCGCAAACTCCGGCGCCGACGCGTACCGCTCGTCGGGCACCCGCTCGAGCGCCTTGATCAGCACCTCCTCCAGCGCCGCTGGCAGCTCCAGGTCGGGGCGCATCTCGCGGATGGGTGTGGGGTGGCTCTTCAATCGCGCGAGCAGCAGGTCCTGCTGCGTCTCGCCCGGGAAGGGAAGTTTGCCGGCGATCATCTCGTAGGTGAGCAGGCCGAGCGAGTACACATCGGTGCGCCGGTCGAGCGGCTTGCCGCGGAGCTGCTCCGGGCTCATGAACTCAGGGGTTCCGAGGACGACGCCGGTTGCCGTGAGCTTCTCGAGAAAGCGCGCGGCCTCACGATCCTTGGCGAGCCCGAAGTCCATCACCACGGCGTACTCGTCGCCATCCGCGGCCGCGCAAATCATCACGTTCTCGGGTTTCAGGTCGCGATGGATGATGTCGAGCTCGTGGGCGGCGTGGAGCCCGGTCGCGATGTCGGTGGCGAAGCGCACGGCGAGCGGGAGCGGGATTCCGCCGAGCCGGTAGACGCGATCGCACAGCACCTCGCCCTCGATGAAGGGCATGACGACGTAGACGAGACCATCCGATGTCTCTCCGAGCCGGATGATCGAGCACACGTTGGGATGAACGAGACGGATTCCCATGTCCGCTTCGCGGCGCAAGCGCTCCATCGCCTTCATGTCCTCGGAGAGCTCCGGCGGGAGGATCTTGATCGCGACGCGGGCGCCATCGTTCTCGTTGTCGGTGGCGAGATACACGATCGACATTCCGCCATCCGCGAGCTTGCTCACGATGAGGTAGCGCCCGTCGAGCACCGAGCCTGCGAGGTTCGCATAGTCGACCCAGCGGGCGCCGGCCGTCGCGGGGGTGGATGCCCCGGTGGGGCTGGTGCGCCCCGCGACGGGAACCGCAGCGGGCGTGCCGGTGTCGGCACCGGGCTGGCCACCGGGCCCGAACGCCGGCAGTGCGTACGGTGCCGTGACCGCTTCCACCAGCCGTGATCCGTCACGGGCGCAGAACCTCGCGTCGGCTTCGTAGAACGACCCGCACCGGGGACAGCCCATCCTCATGGCATCACCCCTACTCCGCCCTCACGCGGTTCCGGCCTTCCGCCTTCGCCCGGTACAGCGCTTCGTCCGCCCGTGCGACGAGATCCTCCATCGAGGCGACCCGCGTGGACGGGAAGCTCGCCACGCCGATGCTCGTCGTCAGCAGCAGCGAGTGACCCGTGCTCTCGAATGCGCGGCTCTCGATCCGTTCGCGCAGGCGCTCGGCGAATGCGACCGCCCCGTCCGTGGAGGTCTCGGGGAGGACGACCATGAATTCCTCACCACCGTAGCGCGCAACGATGTCCACCGAGCGGACCTCGTGCTGCAGCAGCTGCGCGACCTCCCGCAGGACGTGGTCCCCGGCGAGGTGGCCGTGGTTGTCGTTCACGCCCTTGAAGTGATCGAGGTCGATCATGAGGATCGTCACCATCGACTGGTACCGTCGCGCACGATCGACTTCCGCCGCCAGGCGACCGACGAGCGCCCGCCGGTTGAGCACGAGCGTCAGCGAGTCCGTGTGCGCGAGCGCCTCGAGACGCGCATTGTCGGCCTTGGCCATCTCGATGACCTGCGCGCGCTGAATCGCCGCCACTGCCGCCGTGATCACAGTGTCGGCGAAGTGCACATCCTCCTCGGTCAGCGGGGGCTCGGTGCGTGTGCGGCGAAGGAAGAACACCCCCGACTGGCGCTGGTCGAGCGAGAATGGGAGCGCGATCACCGACCGGATCTCGACGTTGAGCCCTTCGCGCTCCCACGACGCCCGGGCCCCCACGTACAACGGGCTCACGCGGACGTCCTTCACGAGCACCGGCTTCCCGGCATCCAGCGCGGCGCGCAGCTCCGGGTACCGTTGCAGCTCGATCGGGTGATTGTGCAGCGCCGGATGCTCGAACGCCGTGGCGACGATCCCCGTCGAGTCGCCCGGCCGCGCGAGGACGACCGAGCAGTGTGACAGGGAGAGCGCCCGGGCTACGCGGCGTGCGAGGATGCTGTAGATCTCCTCCGACGTCAGGTCCCCGGTGACGTCGTGCAGGATATCCGCCACCTTGCGCTGGTTCTCTGCATCCTCGCGCGCCTGCTGGAGCTGCGCCTCGGTGGAGCGAAGCGCTTCGCGGGCGGACCAGAGCACTGCCCGCATCCGAAGCTGCGCCTGGATGCGCGCGAGAAGCTCACGAACGCGGTAGGGCTTCCGGAGAAAATCGGCGGCGACCAGGCCGAGCGTCTTCACCGCACCATCGTCGGGCGATCGCGATGAGACCATCAGCACCGGGAGCTCGCGCCAGCGCTCGTCGGCCTTCATCTGCTCGAGGATCCGAATGCCATCGCCGTTCGTCCCGGCGGCGTTGATGACGACGAGATCGGGCGCGCGCTCTTCCAGCGTGGCGAGCAGCCGCTTCTCCCCCTCCAACGCGGTCACCTGGTACCCGTGCTCCTTGAGCAGCCAGGTGATCGTCTGCCGGTCATCCGGGTCCTCATCGCAGATGAGGATGCGCTCGCTAGCCATCCCCGAGGAGCGAGAGCAGGCCGGCCCATTCGATATTGCCGCCGGAAAGGACGGCCACCGTCGGACCCGCTGGCCGAACCACCCCCTCCAGCAGCGCCGCGATCGTGATCGCCCCACTCGGCTCAGCCACGATCTTCATGCGGTCGAGGAGGAAGCGCATGGCGCGTCGGAGCGCGGAGTCATCCACCGCGATCACGTCGTCGATGTACTTCTGGTGGTGCGCGAAGGGAACGCCGCCGACTTCCACCGCGAGCAGGCCATCGGCGAGTCCCGCGAACGGCGGGATGCGCACCGGAGCGCCGGCCGCGCGCGCCCGCGAGAGCTTGGGCGCTCCGGCCGGCTCGACGCCAATGACCCGGACGTTCGGCGCCAGCAGCTTGATCGCTGTCGCGACGCCCGCGCTCAGCCCTCCGCCGCCAACCGGGACCAGCACCGTGTGGGTCGCCGGCGCATCCTCGATGATCTCGAGCCCGACCGTGCCCTGCCCGGCGATGATGAGCGGGTCATCGTACGGGGGAACGATCATGCTTCCCTCGGTCCGTGCGATCTCCACCGCCTTGTCCATCCGATCCGCCGTCGTCGTCCCGGCGAGCACGACACGCGCACCGAGGCGCTCGGCGCCGGCGCGCTTGGCTTCCGTCACGGTCGTCGGCATCACGACGGTCGCTGGAATCCCGAACAGCTTCGCCGCGAGCGCCACCGCTTGCGCATGGTTACCCGAGGACGGCGCGATCACGCCGCGCGACCGCATTGACGGATCGATCTGCGCGAGGAAGGTGTAGGCGCCGCGGAACTTGAACGCGCCCCCGCGCTGCAGCATCTCCGGCTTCACGTGCACCGGCACCCCGACGAGGGCGTCGAGGTCATCGGAGCGCAGCAATGGGGTGCGCACTGCCACGCCGGCAAGAGTCGCGGCCGCCGCGCGGAAGGCGCTGAGTGCGACGAGCGACGGGGACGATGCCACGGTCACGGGATCCGGGGTTGTCGGACGATCAGGCGCTGATGCGGTTGCGTCCGCCGTCCTTCGCCTTGTACAGGTTGCGGTCGGCCTGCTCGAGCAACTCCTCTGCCGTGAGCGCGTCCGTGCCGCGTGCGTGTGCGACGCCGACGGAGATCGTGATCTCCAGCATCTCGTCGCCCCCGAAAGTATGCTCGTCCACGTTCCGGCGCAGCCGCTCCGCGAATGCCATCGCGCCCTGCCAGGCCGTGTCCGGGAGCACGATGACGAATTCGTCCCCGCCGACACGCGACACGGCATCGGTCTCCCGGGCGGTCGTCTTCATGATCTCGGCCAGCTCCTGGAGCACCATGTCCCCCACGGGATGGCCATGGGTGTCGTTGATGATCTTGAAATGATCGAGGTCGACGACGAGGATCGCGAGCACGGAGCCGCGGCGCTTCGCCTGCCGCCACTCGCGGCGGAGCCGGGTCTCGAGCGCGCGGCGGTTGAGGCATCCGGTGAGCGGGTCCGTCCCGATCAGCTCGATGAGACGCCCGCGCATGGTGTCGAGGCTGCGCGCGAGCAGGGTGAGCTCGTCCGGCCTCGCCTCGTCATCGAGATCGTAGGCCCCGCCCAGATCACCAATCTCGACCCGCTTGCAGAACACCCGCAGCGCGTTCATGCGCTGGCGGAATCCGCCGAAAGTGATCGTCAGGACCGAGGCCACGAACAGGAAGATCGCCGCGTTGAAGGCCACGACCATCGTGGTCGGCTGCGGCCCGGGCACGAGCGGGGGCAGGACGAGTGACGAGGCGAGGTACGCCGTCGCGACGAGGAGGGTTGCCCACAGTCCCAGGCGGAGTCCGAAATAAAAGACCGTCAGCTGGATGACGAGGAGCCCCAGCAGGAGCACCCGGTGGAACTGGGATGGCGGAGAGCTGAGCATGATCAGCCCCGTCATCATCATGACGTCCCCGATGACCACGACTGCGGTCAGCCAGGGGACCAGGATCTGCCCCGCCGACCGCTTGAGGTACCACGCCGACAGGATGACGATGACGAGGTAGAGCCCCGCGGCGACGCCGACGGGAATCCAGCCCTCCGGCTCGATGCCGCGCGCCTGGAGCATGACGATCGCCCCGAACGTCATGAGGGCGGCGACCGCGTAGCGCACCCACCGCTGCCACAGAAGCACCTCGCGGTGGAGATCAGCGCTGTCCTGCTGGATCTCCGAGCGGATGGCGCTCCAGGTGGCTGACATCTCGCGCGTGACGTCGGGACGCGCCGGTAGCGAAGCCGAGTCTGGCTCGACGAGCTGCCGCAGGCGGGAAAGGACGGGCATTGGGTCTGGCTGAGGATCCAGGCGAACGGGGGGTCATGATGACGGACGGGGGCGCCCACTCATGGACGCCCCCGCCAGCCCGACCGCAACTACTCGTCGTCGTCCGTGTCGTCCTCGTCGTCGAGGTCGTCAGGGCCTCCCGGCACCCCCACCCCCTCGTCGTCGTCCCCGACGGGCCCCTTGTCGTCACCAACGACCCGGGCCACGGCGGTCACCAGATCCTTGTCGTCGAGCTGCACGAGCTTGACGCCCTGGGCGTTGCGGCCTGTGACGCGGATCTGGGCCACCGAGGAGCGAATGATCACCCCCTGCTTGGTGATGATCATGATCTCGTCCTCCGGGAGGACCTCCATGATGGTGACGACGTTTCCGGTCTTCTCCGTCCGGTTGACGGTGAGAATCCCCTTTCCGCCGCGCTTCTGGACACGGTACTCGTCGATGTGCGAGCACTTGCCCAGCCCGCGCTCGGTGACGACGAGCAGTGTCGCTTCGCGCTTGATGACGACCATGCCGACGACGCTGTCGCCCTTCCGCAGCTCGACTCCCTTCACGCCGGTGGTGTCCCGGCCCATGTCGCGCACATCGGACTCGTGGAACCGGACCGACAGGCCGTGCTTGGTGGCAATGACGATGTCATTGGTCCCCGTCGTGACCTGCACGTCGATCAGCTCATCGTCCGACTCGACCTTGATCGCCTTGATCCCGTTCGCCCGTGGGTTCGAGTATTCCGAGAGCTTGGTCTTCTTGACCGTACCTTTCTTCGTGCAGAAGAGCAGCGACTGGGTGTCGCTGAACTCGCGCACCGGCACCATGGCCTTCACCCGCGTGTCGGGAAGGACGTTGATCAGGTTCACGATCGGCTTGCCCTTCGCCGCGCGTCCGGCCTGCGGAATCTCGTGCACCTTCAGCCAGAAGCAGCGACCGTCGCCGGTAAAGATGAGGATGTAGTCGTGCGTCGAGCCGACGAAGAAGTGCTCGATGAAGTCCTCATCCTTGAGCCCCTGCCCGCTCAGCCCCCGTCCGCCGCGGCGCTGCTTGCGGTAGGTCGAGACCGAGGTGCGCTTGATGTAGCCCGAGTGGGAGATGGTCACGACCATGTCCTCCTGGGCGATCAGGTCCTCGATCGTGAATTCCCCTTCGTCGCACAGGATCTCGGTACGGCGACGGTCGCCGAACGTCTCCACGACTTTCTGGAGCTCGTCCTTGAGGAGCTGGCTCCGCGCCGGCTTCGAAGCGAGCAGCGCGCGAAGGTCGCTGATCATCGCCTGGACCTCCTTCAGCTCGGCCTCGAGCTTCTCGATCTCCAGCCCGGTGAGCTTCGCGAGGCGCATGTTGAGGATCGCCTCCGCCTGCCGCTCGCTGAGCTTGAAGCGCGTCTGCAGCCGCTGGCTCGCCTGCGGCGTGTCGGTCGCCTTCCGGATGACCTTGATGACCTCGTCGATGTTGTCGACGGCGATCTTGAGGCCTTCGAGGATGTGCTCGCGCTCCAGCGCCTTGTCGAGCTCGAACTGCGCGCGGCGGACGATGACGGAGTGGCGATGCGCGATGTAGTGATCGAGCGTCTCGCGCAGCGCCATGACCTTCGGCACGAGCCGGCCGGTCTGCGAATCGGGCACGAGCGCGAGCATGATGACGCCGAACGTCGTCTGCATCGTGGTGTGCTTGTACAACTGGTTGAGCACCACGCGCGGGATGGCGTCCCGCTTCAGCTCGATGACGACCCGCATGCCATCGCGATCGGACTCGTCGCGCAGGTCGCTGATCCCCTCGAGCTTCTTGTCGCGCACGAGGTCGGCGATCTGCTCGACGAGCCGCGCCTTGTTGACCTGGTAGGGCAGCTCGTTGATGACGATCTGCGACTTGCCCGAAGACTCTTTCTCCTCGATGACCGCGCGCGCGCGCATGACGATTCGGCCGCGTCCCGTCTCCTGATAATCCTTGATCCCCGCGCGACCGTAGATGTAGCCGCCCGTCGGAAAATCGGGGCCCTTGATGATCTTGCGCAGCGCCGCGATTGGCAGCTCCGGATCATCGATCACGGCCATCAGCGCGGCGATGATCTCCTTCAGGTTGTGCGGCGGAATGTTCGTCGCCATCCCGACCGCGATGCCGGACGATCCGTTGACCAGCAGGTTCGGAAAGCCGGAGGGGAGAACCTTCGGTTCCTGGAGCCGGTCGTCGAAATTCGGGGCGTAGTCGACGGTGTTCTTGTCGATGTCGGCCAGCAGCTCCATCGACATGCGCGTGAGCCGCGCTTCGGTGTATCGGTACGCGGCCGCCGGATCGCCGTCGACGGAACCGAAGTTTCCCTGGCCGTCGACGAGCGGATAGCGCAGCGAGAAGTCCTGCACCATGCGCACGAGCGCGTCGTACACCGACGAGTCACCATGCGGGTGGTACTTGCCGAGGACGTCGCCGACGACCGTCGCGGATTTCTTGTATGGTCGCCCGGGCACGAGACCGAGCTCGTTCATCGCGTACAGGACGCGGCGGTGCACGGGCTTCAGTCCATCGCGCACATCGGGCAGTGCACGCGATACGATCACGCTCATCGAATAGTTGATGAACGACTCGTTCATCTCCTCGTCGATGAGACGCGGGAGAATTCTTTCTCGATTGTTTGGAGCGGTCATTACGCCGGGTGCAGGAAGGGCTCGTGGCGATGTTCGGGCGACCTCGAAATATACCCCGAAGCGAGGCCGGAAGCAACCGGCAAACTATCGGCAAAAACGTTGTCCGGCAACGACTTACATGCGACGACAATACCCGCCATGTCACGCGACTCGTCACTCCGCCCGGATACTCCCGCGCGTCATCGCCGCGGCTCGGCGAACAGGTACGGCACCCGGAGCACGACTCCTGAATCGGCGTACACGCCGAGCACTCCCCCATCGCAGTCGCGCGGCGCTGCGGCCGTCAGAACCTCGACCCCGTCAACCGACACCGTCGCGAACCGTACGTCGAGCGAGACCAGCACCTCCCGGATGACAAGCGCACCTGTCTTCGGCTCCGGTGTCGTCCGCTCCGCATCGATCCTCGACGCGGCGGCCCAGGGCTCCGGCCGGCTCGCCTTGCCGCTCTCCCAGCGCGCCAGTCGCACTGCGCCGTCAGCACGCAGCTGGACGATGCAGGCACGGCTGTCTGAGGCATCGCGAACGATCCCGAACGCCACTCCGAAGGTGCGGTGCGGCGCGCCCTCCATCTTCCAGAGTTGGGTGCGGATCGTCGCCGGCAGCTTCGGCGTCGGGACGTGACCAGCCGAGGCGATCGACTCCGCCCGGCCTGCCTCCACATACACCGCGATCCCATCCCCCCGCACTCGCGCGCCTGGTGTCAACGCCTCCCACGCATTCGGGGCAGGTGGCGGGGGGATGTCGGGCGGGGAAGCGCCAGGCGCCAGACAACCGGCAGCGGTGGCCGTGAAGCCGAGCACCACCGCCTGCCTGAGCACGCCAACGGCCCTCACCGAACGGTGGTGACGCGGATCCGATACGTCGAAAGCTGGGTGCGAAGCGCGCCGTCGGATGTTGCCACCTCGCGGATCGTTACCGCCGGCGGGTGACCAATATCCGCAACGGACAGGCGGACAATGGAACCAGCGGTGAGCGCACCGAACACGGCGACCGTATACACGTTGCCCGCGGCCCGCGCGTGAATCTCCGTGCTGCCGCTGCCCTCCACGGCGGTAGCACCCGGTGCAATGGTGAGCAGCACGGCTTCGTCACTCGCCTCCGCCCCCTCCAGGTGAAGAAACAGCTCGCCAGGTGTTGGCGGCGCGGCGGCGTCGCTCCCCCCGCACGAAAGGCTGCCGACGAGGGCGAACGCGAGCCCGAGCAGGGTTCCCGCGTGTGCGCACCGACGAAGGGCGAGTCGTCGGAGCGCGCTCATCGTGCACCTTCCGGACGGCGTTGCTTCCGCATCGACACCGACCCGCCCGAGATCGCCGAAGTCCGCTTCAGGTGCAGCAGTACGTCGCCGACATCGAGGCGGCCATTCCGGTTGCCGGCGAGATCCAGCGCCCGCGCGCTCGGCGCTGCGAGCGGCGGTCCGCCTGCCACGGCGTCGAGCATGGTTGTCCGCGCAATCGTCGGCATCGCCGAGGTCACGCTCACGTTCGCCTCCACGCGCTGGCCGAGGCCGTCCGCTACCGCGACACGGAAAACTGCATCACCGAGGAACCGCGACTCCCCCGTGAGCGTGCCGGAGCTCGACAGGGTGAGTCCTTCCGGAAGGGGGTCGATTGCGGTCCAGAGCAGGGGCTCCAGTCCGCCGGTCGCCTGCAGCGCGGCGCTATAGCCCTGCTCCCCGAGCGTCACCGGGGTCGTGCGCTGAAGCGCAGCGACGACGATTGGCCCAGCGACACGGACGACGATTGTGCTGCTCGCGTCGGCGGCAGTCGCCGTGATCCGCGCAGACCCCGCGCTGAGCCCGGACACCGTTCCCTCGCTGGATACCGACGCAACGGATGGGTCGAGCGAAGTCCAGGTGACCGGAAGCGACACGGGTCCGTCGGTAATGCTGACGACGTTTGCCACGAGCCCGATACTTCCGCCGATTCGTGTCGCCGGCTGCTCCGGGCTCACGCGGACGATCAGGAGCGAGGCGAACTCGACGTCCAGCGTGATCACGTCGGACGTCGGCGTAATGTCGCGAAGCGCGAGCCGCGAGAGTGCTCCGAGGTTCCCCTTCAGGTTCGGCGTCGTCTCGTCGGTCACGAGGCGAACGTTGCTGCTGCCGGGAAAAATGTCGCCGGCATCGCCGCGATTGATGTTCAGCTGCAGGTGGCGGGCGCCATCGGCCTGCACGACGGCGAGTCCGGGGCGCTCCTCGTTCTCCGTTCCGCGGTATGACTGCACCGCGGGGAGCAGGACAGCGTCGTCCACATGCCACATCACGAGTCCCGCACCCGGCAGCCCCACGTCGGCCCCCGTCCGCTGGCGATTCTCGAGGAGATAGTACTCGTTCGTGCCCGGAATGTTGAGTCGCACGAGCGAGCGCCCGGCGATGGCCGGGTTCAGCGTGAGGCGCGCGCTCGCGGTTACCGTCGTCACGGTTGCCCAGCCGACCTGCCGCCGGGACCATGCACCGAGCTGCGACGGGATGCCGGCGGTTGCATAAAGTCCGTAGCCCATCACGTCCCACACTCCGACGCCGAACGACGAGCGATCCAGGTCGTTGAGATCGGGCAACCCGAGCGCGTGCCCCATCTCATGGATGTTGATGTTCATCGTGGAGATCGACGAGCCATCACAGTTCAGCGCCGCACTGAGAACGAAGTCGTCGACCCTGAGCGGCTGGCCGCTGGCTCCGGTCAGGCGCGTCGTATACGGCGCCCCGCTGTAGGTGCCCATGCGGCTCAACCGAAACCCGGTCGCGACCGGCCCGCCGAGCGCGTCCTTCCGGCAGACTCCGTCGGCGAGTGGGTGCAGGAAGGTCACCATGTCCACGAACCCGTCGTCGTCGCCTGAATTCGATACGCCGTCGGGCCCATCGTTGTCGAACTGGCTCCAGTCGATAAACGCGTCCGCGCTGTCGAGGACCTCGCGGATGTAGAGGTTCAGCTCTCCACGCATGCCGTGCGCTGGATTCGTGTGGTCCATGTACTGCACGCGCGGCAACGAGAGGCGTATCCATCGCGACACGGTGCCCGCAAAGGTGAACTGGCCTCCCGATGCCTCCTCGTAGAACTGTCGAAGTGAGTAACGCCCCGCTCTCCACTGGGCGCCAAAGAACGCCGCGTCGTACTCCACGGGTTCGTACCGGGGCGTGACGTCACTGTACGTCGCGGCGAGCACCGGCATTCGGAACGTGCCCTTCAGGGCGAGCACGCCCGGTGGCGGCGCGGGTTGTCCTTGCACCGCGAGCCGCTCCGCGCCCTCAACCAGCCTGCGAACCTGCCGCGATGGTTCGAGCCAGGCATGGCCGAAGCGCTGTCCCTTCACCTCGGCATCCAGGTACCGCTGCGCCCACTCCGGCATCGGCTCCACCGGCTGCGCGTGGAGCGCCGACGCGACGAGGAGGAGGGGGGCGATCAGCGCAGGCAAAGAGCGCGCACGGACGGGCCAATGCAAGAACGGTCGCGCCATGATGCTCCGGCTGGGTATCGCCCGCTGCGTCGCGGAAAGGGCAGCCTAGTTAATGCCGCCGTTCCAGACTGTCAACGTCGCTCGGAAAGGTTGTCCCTGCCCTCGGCTTCGTCCGCTGCGATCTCCGTCGCCTCCCCATGATCGACTTCGCGATCGATCGCGTCACGCTCGGCGCGATACCGCGCGTACCATTCCCGCGTGACTTCGCCGGCGAGCTCGCGGTTGCCGAGGCCAAACGCGAGCGCCAGCGCGAGGGCGACCGCGCCGAAGAGAATCGCGAACGCCGTGGTCACGATCTCCGTCGCGACGTTGAGCTGCTGCAGCGCCATGAAGATCGCGAGCAGGATGACGCCGCCGCGACCGATCCGCGCCAGCGCCGTCCCGCCGTGCAGCGCACCCGCCGACGCGAGGATCAGCCCCCCGAGGAACTCGCCGAGCACGAGCCCGACGATGATGATGACGATCGCCGCGATGACGCTCGGGATGTAGCCGACCAGCTCGGAAAACACATCGGCGAGCGACTGCAGGCCGAGCGCGTTCGAGGCGAGCACGATCACCGCGAACATCAGGAGCCAGAACACGAGGTTGGCGATGACGCGAATCGGATTGACGTGCGAGCCCGACCGTTCCACCACCTCCATCACGCCACCGCGCTCCAGCAGCGCATCGAAGCGGATGCGACGCAGCAGCCGATCGACTCCGCGCTCCACCACCCGCGCGAGCAGATAGCCGGCGAAGAGTATGATGAGCGCGCCGAACAGCGCCGGGATGTACTCGACGACCTGGAGAACGCTGCCGCGCAGCCTCTCCGTGAAGGTCATGGGCTGCTGGATCAGAAGGAGACCGACAGCACGGGGAAACGTCCGCGTATTCCGGCCGCGGCGAGCGCCGCGCCGGCGGGATTGAAGCGCAGGCGCGACGAGAATCGGCCTTCGTCGCCGCCGGGCGCGATGTAGAGATGGGTGGCCGTCACGCCCGCGATCGCCGAAGCGGCGGCGATCCCGACGTTGAGGGTGGAGTTGTCGGTGCCACCGACGAGGTTCGCGACGCCGAGTCCCACGAGAGCGCCAGCGATCCCGCCGACGCCGAGCAGTGTCGCGTCACCCACGCTGTGATCGAATCGCTTGACCAGCAAGCGGTCACCCGCAATGATGCCGCCAAGGAAGCCGCCAGTGAGCGCGAGTGAGCCGGCAGTCAGCCCCGTCGAGTTGTCGATAATGAAGGTCGACGCGGTCAGGGCGCCGAGCGCTCCCGTGACCCACAGGGTCCCGACGTCTCCCCCAGTCACCTTGTAGGACACGCTCCGCGGATAGAGATACCCCAGCGGATACCCGAGCGCGGCCGCACCGACAATGAAGGCGGCGTCGCCGCGTCCGAAAGAGATGTCGTCATCACCACCCTGGGCGGCGGCGAGCAGTCCGATCGCCGTGAGCAGCGAGACATCCGCTCCGAATCCGGAGGCAGCCGCCTCGGCTCCCGTCATCCGGTTGCCCATGATGAGACCCGCCGCCGTTCCCGCGAGCCCACCCACGAAGTAGCCGGTCGCGCTGGCTTCATCGTTGTATTCGCTGGCGCCGAGGATGTAGGGCAGCGCACCGCCAGCAACCGCGCCGTGCAGGGCCCCATGCGTGGACAGCGCGAGCATCGCCGGCGTGATCGTGTAGTCGCGCGCGATCTGGGTTGCGCCGAAGAATGTCGCGCCAGCCACGAGGAGATATGCCGACGCACCACCTGCGTCGTTATCCGTCACCGCTGTTGCGAAGGCCGGGGCATAAATCGCCAATCCGAGAAGGCTCTGGACGATGATGAATCCTCCCCGCTTCCCGCGGGGCGGCCGCGCGATGAACTGCGATGGAAGCGTCGACACGCGCTCGCGCAGATAGGCAACATCCGACCCCGTGAGCGAGTACCGCTCGACCGTGCCGTCGCGCCGCGCCACCGCCACGACATAGGCGTCGGGACCGATCGCGAAGAGCCGCGCCTCGGTGTAGTCGCCGATCACCCGCCACGCCGGCGGACCGAGCTGGAGGCGGGCAGCGATCGAGGGCGTGACCGCCATCACGCGGCCCGCGGAATCGAAGGGCTGTGGGGTTTCGACGACCTGCGCGCGCGCGAATGGCGCGATGAGGAGGATCAGGGCCAACAGGGTACGGATCATTGCGTCTCGGGAAGTGAGGGACCGTCACCAAATCTAATCGGCCGGGGTCATGGCGTCGTACGAGCCGGCCCGGCGATCAGTTGCGCGTCCGTCGCCGGACATCGAATACCGCACTCCGCCGGCACTTCGGGCAGATCAACCACTCCCGCTGGCGCGCATACCCCAGCCCGAACGATCCGCCGCCGATGGAACGCTGTGTCATCGTTGCCGCGCAGCGGGGGCAGGCGGGCAGTACCCCACCGCCGTATGTCGCGCGCATTGCATCCAGCTCGGCAGCATCGTACTGCGCCCGGTCGCCGGAACGTTCATCCGTCACAGCGATGGCAGCTTCGCCGCGATGGCAGGTGGAATCGGCACCGTGCGGTGACCGTCGTAGTCGTATGCGACCTGCACGGTGCGCCCTTCCGCGACCACGCGGCCGTCGCGCGCATCCCGCACGACATAGCTCCACACCCACGCCTTCGTCCGGATCTCCGTCGTCGTGATCTCGATCTCGAGCGGATCGCCGATGCGCGCCTGGCTCCGGTACTGCACGCTCGCTTCCGCGAGGATGAAGGGAAACTCCGCGTCGCCCTCGAGCGCCTCGACCCACGCGCGCTCCCGCGCCATCTCGAAGTAGGTGAGGAACACCGCGTTATTGACGTGGCCCTTCGTGTCGTAATCGTTGTAGCGCGTCGCCAGGGGGAAGCGCATCGCTCAGATCCTGACCACGATCTTTCCGAACTGCGCGCCAGATGCCAGGCGGTCGAAAGCGCGGCGTCCGTCCCGCAGCTCGTGCACCGAATCGACCGGCGGCACCAGGCGCCCGGCTCGAAACTCAGCCGTCATCGCATCGAACTCCGCATCGTTGCCCATCGTCGAGCCCATGATCGTCCACTGGTTCCAGAACAGGCGCCGAACGTCAGTCTCGACCATCGGACCAGACGTCCCGCCGCAGGTCACCAGACGGCCCCGCTTGCCGAGCGCACCAAGCGAGCGAGTCCAGGTTGCCTCACCGACATTGTCGATCACGACATCCACCCCGCGCTTCCCCGTTCGTGCGCGGACAACCTTCGCGACATCCTCGGTGGCATGGTTGATCGTCTCGTCGGCGCCGAGCTCGCGCGCGCGCGCCAGCTTCTCATCGCTGCCCGATGTCACCCACACTCTCGCACCGCGGATCTTCGCGATCTGGAGCGCGGCGAGCGCGACCCCGCCCCCGATGCCCCAGACCAGGACCTCGTCGCCCGGGCCTACTCGTGCCCGCGAGACCACCATGCGCCACGCGGTGAGCGTCGCGAGCGGGAACGCGGCGGCCGTCAGCATGTCGGTGCCCGCGGGAATGGTCCAAACGTTCGCCGACGGCACCACGATGTACTCGGCGAGCGTCCCCGGATGATGCTCTCCCAGGATGCCGTAGCGCACACACAGCGGATGATCGCCCTCCAGACAATAGGCGCACGTTCGGTCGCTGATGCCGGGATTGATGATGACCGTGTCGCCAGCATGGAGATTCCCTGCCTCAGTCCCGACCGCGTGGACCGTACCGGCCCCGTCGGCGCCCAGCACCCAGGGCGGCGTGATGGTGACACCCGGAAGGCCACCGAAGACGAACAGGTCGAGGTGGTTGAGCGCAGCCGCGGCGAGGCGGATCCGCACATCCGTCGGGTTTCGCACCTCCGGGATTGGCAGGTCATCGCGATACTCGAGCTGATCGAGCGTTCCATGCTTCGAGATGGTGAGTGCGCGCACGGGCTCGTTATATTGAGTGGGCCAACGGAGGCGCGATGGTCGCACCTTCGGACGGCACGAACTTCCTCACCCGTGTGCGCATGATCTCCATCAAGGTTCCCCCTCTCGGTGAGTCCATCGTCGAGGCGACGATCGCACGCTGGCTCAAGAACGAGGGAGATGCCGTCACCGCGGGCGAGACGCTGGTCGAGCTCGAGACGGATAAGATTACCGTGGAAGTGCCGGCGCTCAAAGGCGGCGTGCTCACGCGACGCCTCAAGGCCGAGGGTGATGTCGTCAAGGTCGATGAGCAGCTCGCCGAAGTCGACGAGGGTGCGGTGCCGGCGATAGCTGCGGCGTCCGCGCCGACAATAACGGCGGCGGCGGCGCCTGCGCCGTCGCCACCAGCATCGGCACCCGCACCAGCATCGGCACCTGCACTCGCAACCGCCGGCCCCGGCGACGTGAAATCCTCGCCCGCCGCACGTCGAGTTGCCGCCGAGCAGGGGGTGGACCTCGCGGCGGTGAGCGGAACCGGGCGCGGTGGTGTCGTCAGCAAGCCGGATGTCATCGGCGCTGCATCCTCGCGCGGCAGTGCTGGCCCGGCTGGGGACACGACACCGCCGGAAGCGTCGACCCCCGCCTCACGTCCCCCGGCCACGGCGCCGTCAGCATCGTCCAACGGCGCGCGCGAAACCCGGGAAAAGATGTCGACGCGCCGACGGCGGATTGCCGAGCACCTGCTCGAGTCGCAGCACGCGACGGCGCACCTCACGACGTTCAATGAAGTGGACATGACCGGGGTGATGCAGCTTCGCGATCGCCTCAAGGACCGCATCGAGAAGGAGCACGGCGTGAAGCTGACGTTCATGCCGTTCTTCATCAAGGCGGCGACGATGGCCCTCGACAGCTACCCGGTGGTCAACAGCCAGGTCGACGGCGACTCGATCGTCTACCGGCATTACGTGAACATGGGCATCGCCGTCGCATCGGAGCAGGGACTGATCGTCCCGAACATCAAGGATGCCCACAGCAAGGGAATGCTCGACATCAGCCGCGAGCTGGCCGCCGTGGCGAAGCGCGCGCGGGACGGCAAGCTGGCGATGGACGATCTCATCGGCGGCACGTTCACCATCACGAATGGCGGTGTCTTCGGGTCACTCGTCTCGACGCCGATCATCAACTATCCGCAGGTCGGCATCCTTGGCCTGCACAAGATTCAGGATCGCCCGGTCGCGATTGCCGGGAAGGTCGAGATCCGGCCGATGATGTACATCGCGCTGTCCTATGACCATCGCGTCGTCGATGGCCAGCAGGCGGTGCTTTTCCTCGTGCGCGTGAAGGAGCTGCTCGAGGACCCGGGTGCCATGCTCGTGGCGTGACCTGATCGTGACCCTCGTGTGTCGAAGGCTTCCGGATGCAGGTCCGGAAGTCTTTTACGTTTCACCTGAAACCCGCGATGCTCGTCGTCCGTATCGTCATCGCACGATCGAGGCAACCATTTGCCGCGATCAGGCATCCAAGATCATGAAGGGCACGACTGGACGCAGGACGCATGGACGGTGGATGGGGTAGAGCGTGGGGACGCTCTACCACCGACATGCGCTCGGGGTCGACGCGAAGGAGTTGGGGGAGCTCGATCCCGGGAGCGGGTGTGGTCGAAGGTGACCACACCCGCTAGTTTTTTTTGCCACCGTCCCTCTCCCGCATCCACGCCATGTCCAGCTCACCAACCCCCGCCGACGTCGTCGTCATCGGCGGCGGCCCCGGCGGCTACGTCGCCTCCATCCGCGCCGCGCAGCTCGGCCTCCAGACGGTCTGCGTCGAGATGGACCGCACCCTCGGCGGCACCTGTGTGAACGTCGGCTGCATCCCGTCGAAGGCGCTGCTGCAGTCGTCGGAGCACTACGAGTTCACGCGGCTGCACGCGGCGGAACACGGCATCCGGACGGGCGACGTGTCGTTCGACCTCGACACGATGCAGAAGCGGAAGATCGCCGTGGTCGCGAGCAACACCCGTGGCGTCGAGTTCCTCTTCAAGAAGAACAAGGTCACGTGGGCGAAGGGCAAGGGAACACTGCGCGCAGGCAACATTGTGGACGTGTCTGGCGCCGACGGCAGCGTGCTGTCATATCAGGCGAAGCACGTCATCGTTGCGACGGGTTCAGAGCCGATCCCGCTGCCCTTCCTTCCCTTCGATGAGCAGCGCGTCCTCTCCAACGTTGGCGCACTCGAGCTCTCCGAAATCCCGCGACACCTGATCGTCATCGGCGGCGGGGTGATCGGCCTCGAGCTCGGTTCCGTGTGGCGGCGACTTGGCGCGAAGGTCACGGTCGTCGAACTCGCCCCGTCGATTCTTCCGGGGTCCGATGCGGACATCATCAAGGAAGCGGACCGTATTTTCCGGAAACAGGGTCTCGACCTGCGTGTCGGAACGAAAGTCGTCGGTGCGAACCGTGACGGTGACCGGATCCTGCTGGAGGTCGAGAGCAACGGCACGCGCGAGATGATCGATGCAGACCGCGTCCTCGTGTCGATCGGACGCCGGCCGCTGCTCCGCGGTATCGATGTCAAGACGCTCGGCATCACGATGGGTCGTCGAGGGGAGATTCAGGTGGACAGCCAGATGCGGACGAGCGTTGCCAATGTCTTCGCGATCGGCGATGTCGTCGGCGGCAAGCTGCTCGCGCACAAGGCAGAGGAGGAAGGCGTGATCGCGGCAGAGGTGATTGCCGGCAAGCCCGCCGAAATGCACTATCGCTCGATGCCCTCCGTCGTCTACACCTGGCCGGAGATCGCATCGGTCGGGCTCGCGGAGCACGAGATACAGGACAGCGGGCGTCGCTACACGGTGGGCAGGTTCCCGTTCTCGGCCAACGGGCGCGCGCGGACGATGGGCGAGACGAATGGCTTCGTCAAAGTGATCGCGGATGCCGAGACGGATGAGATGCTCGGTGTGCACATCCTGGGAGCGAACGCTTCGGATCTCATCGCCGAGATCGTGCTCGCGTTCGAGTATCGTGGTGCGGCGGAGGATGTCGGCATGACGGTGCACGCGCATCCGACGCTGTCGGAGGCGGTGAAGGAAGCGGCGCTCGGAGCGCTGGGTCGGTCGATTCACATCTAGGTCGCACGGAGGAATAGTGAACCGCTCTCAGCGCCCGATCCTTGCCGCCCTGGTCGTTGCCGTGTTCGGCGGGTGCAGCGACTCGACGGGCACTCGTCTCATGCCGGCGGGCACGCTCTCCGTTGCGCTATCCGGCGCGCTCACGGGCCACTTCGACGTCCGGGGCGCACAGCCAGTCCCTGGACGACGGGAACCGGCGACATTCGCGGCGGCGAGGGTGAGCCCGATGAGCGCTGATCGCTACCTGGTGACCGGCTTTCGCGCCCGCGACGGAAATCGCCAGGACCTGCTCAGCCTCGAGCTGAGCAGCGTGTCGGCGCCGGGTAGCTATGTGGCTGGCGGAAACCTGGTCCTCGGCGGAGTCGGCAGCGCCGCCTTGCCCGAATACGTGTATCGGATCACGGCAGGCGCGGTGGAAGTGACGACGCTCACGGCAACGCGAATGACCGGGACCTTCGCGGCTACCGCCGTCGGTGGAACGTTCCTCAACACGTTCCCCGTGCAGCCGGGTGATACTGTTCGGCTCACCGCCGGCACCTTCGACGTACCGATCGTCCGTCCGTAACCGCGCGCGCCGCCGCCTGACGGTGCTTGCGGTGTACGGCGATCCAGTTGTATTGGCCATTGGGAGCTGGCTCCGGTGTTGGCTGGAGACTGTGCTCCCGGCACACCAGCGGCCTTGGGGCGCCGAACGACGCATGCATGGTGACGCGGTGCGCGCACCGCATTATCGTACGCCGGGCTTCTGGGGAGGATGGGTGGATGCGGAAGAACGTGTACCTGCTGGCGGCGGCCATCATCTCGCTGGTGTTCGCGGTGGCGCACACCTGGTGGGGCGTGGCACATGCATTTCCGGGGATCGCGGCGTTGCCCAACCCGGGGCGTGCCAACTTCGAGACGAGCTGGAACCAGGTGGGGGGCACCTTCCTGGTGGGCGGCATCGCGCTGCTTCGCGACGCGTTCGACTCGCGATCGTCGCTGACCGTTCCGGTGCTCGTCGGCTCGATCCACGCCATGACCTTCACCGTCTTCGTGCTGCTGGTGAGTACGCGTTACCCGGCGGTGTTTGGGCGCACCGTGCCGCAGGTCACGCTGTTCGCAGTGATGCTGGTGCTCATCGCGGCCGGAGTGCGGCAGCGCCGGCTCAATCGCGGGGCGTAGCGCGATACGCGAACGGATCGTGACGCGTCGAGCGACCCATCAGCCGGCGCCAGACGCAATGCGGGGAGTGCCAACTCCAACTGGCCCTCCCCGCAGTCGCCTCGCCCTGCCTACCGGCCGTTCCCCTGTGGGCGCAGGACGACCATCGCCTTGTCGAGTCTGTCACCACCGCGGTGCATCACGTTGACGAACAGCCGATCATTCGTCAGTTCGAAATAGATCCCGCTCGGTTCGGCCTGGCAGTCAGTGAGCGATGCGAAGCGGACGACGCGCTCCGCCGCCGCGTGGCGATCGCCGCTGGACGGGCTCGGCGTCGCAACCCAGACGTCGTCGCCGCGACGCGTCACCGGCGCTGTGCCCGGATCTTCCGCGATGTACAGGTTGCCCGCGTGATCGAGCGCGAGGTTGTCCGGGGCTTCGAAGTCTGCCGGAGCATTGAGCCCGATCCGCACATAGTCGTAGATGTAGGCGGTGGCGTGATCACTGCCGCCAGCGGGTTCGCGGAGGTCCACGCCGAGCACGCGGATGTCGCCCGCCCCGGTGAGCGCGACGTACAGCGTATTCGCGCCGCCGCGGTTGTTGCCCGTCGAGGTCGCCATCTCGACGTCCTCCGGACGGTTGTAACCCGTCGCGCCGATCCGTGTCGCTTCGGCATTCGCGTCGACCTGCACCGCCACCCGGTCGAGCGGAAGCCAGATGGCTTCGCCCGTGCGGTCGCCGGCAGGGGCGATCACTCGCAATACGAACAGCTGGCCGCTCGAGTAATCGCCCCTGCGGTCGGGCTCGAACCGGAAGATGTAGCCGGGATTGCTCTCACTGATGCTGTACAAGTTGCCCTGCGGATCGAATCGCATCCCCTCGTGCGACTTCGCGCCGAGCGCCGGCCTCGGCGTCGCCGCTCCCGTAACGGGATCGAGCTCGTACACGAGCCCACCTCGCGCCTGCGGCACCGCGGGATCGGGAAGTACGGCAGCAATCTTTTCCTCGGCGAACAGGATCGTGCGCGACGGCGTCCAGACGATTCCGTCGAGCTGCTCCCAGTCCGCGCGCTGCGCCAGCACACGCGTGGCACCAGTCACGAGGTCGGTGACGCTGACCGCCCCGTTCACCGGCGTCTCGTGCGTTCGGTAAAGAAAGCGGCCCGCCTCTGGTCCGGTCTCATTCTGCGTGTTCATGTCGATCAGATCGGGGAACGCCGGCTCGCTGGCGATGAGTGCCTGGGTGTATCCGGCGGGCAGGACGATCGGTTGCAGTGGGTCGCCGCCATTCGTGCATGCAGTGGACGTCGGCAGCGGAGTGAACTGGAAGGGCCCGGTTGGACGCCCGGAGGACAAGGATGATGTCGCGGTGAGCGGTCGCTCCGGCTCGGCGCATCCGACGAGAATCGCGGCAATCAGAGCAGCGGCGCCGAACCGGCAATGCGGAAGCATGGGACTCATGACCTGTCCTCCTCCGTTGCGGGGCCCGAGTTCGTACGTCTCGAGCGCCCTGTCTGTATGCGATACCGCGGGGGACTCGCCGGAGTTCGGCGCGCCTGTGTGCACGTGGTACGAAGCCGACGAGCGGAGAGTGCGCTGCGTGCGGAACCGAACGTGCGTCGGGCCTCGCACGCTACCGGTGCCAGGTCTGACCAGTCAAGCTGATGCGTTGGCGATCTCGCCGGAGGCTCGCGACGAGCGGGTGCGGCACCGTACCTTGAGTGATGACCTCAATGATTCGCCTTTCCGTCGTCGCGGCGTTCGTGCTGGCGGCGCCCGCGGGCGCGTGTGTCCAGGAGCCCACCCCCGCGCCTGCCGCGCAACGTCCGCTTCCGGCGGACTCCGTTGCCCGCGCCATCATCCGCCAGCGCGTCGACGAGGGTCGCAACGTCGGGATTGCCGTCGGGCTCATCGACGCCGACGGGCGCACGCGCACGATCACCCATGGCCGGGGACCGGGAGGCGCATCGCTCGACGACCACAGCGTCTTCGAGATCGGCTCGATCACCAAGACGTTCACTGCCGGGATCCTCGCCGACATGGTGGCGCGGGGAACGGTACGTCTCGATCAACCTGTTGCCGAGTTGCTGCCGGCCGGCACGATCATCCCCAGCCGTGACGGCGGCCAGATCACACTCCAGCATCTCGCGACGCATTCATCCGGCCTGCCGCGGATGCCGGCCAACTTCGCACCGAAGGATCCGGCGAATCCCTACGCCGACTACGATGCGGTGCGCCTGCTCGCCTTTCTCGCGCGCTACACGCTGCCCCGCCACATCGGCGCCGAGTACGAGTATTCCAACCTCGGCGCCGGCCTGCTCGGTCATGCCCTCGCCACGAAAGCCGAGACGACGTACGAGCGGCTGCTGATGGATCGGATTGTCGGTCCACTCGGCCTCAGGGAGACGGCAATCACGCTGACCGCAGACATGCGGCGACGGCTCGCGCCCGGGCACGATGCCGGGGGCACCCCGGTGCGCAACTGGGAGCTCGGCGTGCTCGCCGGGGCCGGTGCAATTCGGAGCACCGTGCACGACATGCGGCACTACATCACCGCCAACCTCGACCCGCGCGCATCACCGCTGGGCCCTGCGCTCGCGACGACCCATGCGAAACGCTTCCAGACAAGCCAGCCCGGCGTCTCGATCGGCCTCGCGTGGCATCGACTCGTGAGTCCGTCGGGTGACACCCTGCTCATGCACGACGGCGGCACCGGGGGCTATGCTGCGTTCGCCGGATTCGATGCCAGGCGCCGCGTCGGCGTGGTGGTGTTGTCCAACAGTGCGACGTCCGTTGCGGACATCGGACTCCACCTGCTCGACCAGCGAGTGCCCCTGACGAAGAAGCCGATCGCGCGCGCCGCGATCACGCTCCCTCCCGATACACTGCAGCGTTTCGTCGGCGAATATCCGCTGGCTCCCAACTTCGTCATCACCGTCACGCGCGTGTCCGACAGGCTCATGGCGCAGGCGACCGGCCAGCCGGCGTTCGAGCTGTTCGCCGAATCGCCGACGAAGTTCTTTCTCAAGGTCGTGGATGCGCAGGTCGAGTTCGAGACTGACGCAGCGGGTGAGATCACGGGGCTGGTGCTCGTCCAGGGTGGCCTCCGCCAGCGCGCGCCCAGGCGTCGTGTCTCCCTCCCACCGCCGACATTGCCCCCTGTCTCCTGAAGGCCGCGCGTTCGGTGAGCGGGCTGGAAGGCAGCGTCACCATCCGTGAGTTTCGCGACACCGATCGGTCGAGCGTTCTCGCACTCGTGGACCAGGAGATCCGCCGGTCCGCGTACCCGGCCACGCTCCGTGGTGCGATCGACGCGGTGCTCGCGCATCGCGATCCCGACTCGCAGGCCCTGGTCATTTTCCGCGCAGAGGAACTGGTCGGGATCATCATCTTCGGGACCGTTGCAGGCGCCGAGGGCGCCGGACGGCTGCAACTGGTGGTGACGGATCCGGGCTCGCGGCGAACCGGGATCGCCAGCGCCCTCGTCGAAGCGGCAGTGGAGGTGCTGCGCCGCAGCGGCGCTCGATTGGTCGCCGTCGAGTTGCCTGACGACCCGGAGCTCGCACCGGCCGCGGGACTCCTCGAGCGCTGTGGATTCGCGGTGGACGCGCGCGTTCGCGACTTCCATCGGGACGGCGTGGACCTCGTGGTGTTTCGCCGGACGCTGATCGCGGGCTGATCGCCGTGCTGGTGCTCCGCGTCACCCGCGTTGGCACATACGCCGCGGACCTTTCGCGCCGTCGCTGACTGCGCCCATCTTCCCTGTCTCTCCCTCCGGACTTTTTCGATGCGCTTCACGAAGCTCTCCCGCGCCGCGCTGGTCGCGTCGTTCGTCCTGCTCGCGCCGGCATCCCTGCGCGCGCAGGCCGTTCGCGAGCCCACTGCCGATCCACTGGCCGCCGCCAACCTCGCGTGGGACCGCGGTGATTACATCGCCGCGCTTCAGACCTACGCACGGCTGCTGTCGTCGGCCGAGGCGGTGCAATATCTCGAATCGATCGCGCTGACCACCGGGGAGCTGTATCACACGTCGGAGATTGCGAACGACGGGCGAGCCGCTCGTCTCGCCCCTGATGGCCGCATGCTGGCGTACGAGAGTGGTCCGCCGACGGCCCCGCTCATCCGTCTCGTCGACCTCGCTGGCCCGGCTCCACGCCAGGTGGCCGAGTTCAGCGGACGGGAAGCAGTCTTCGCGCAGGCGGGCGGCCGGGTGCTCTTCACGCGCACCGCCGACACGCCCGCGCTGGTGGCTGCGCGCGCCGAGCTCCAGCGCACCGAACCGGGGACCCCGGCGCGGGTTCGTGCACAGATGATGGCAACGTGGATCGGCGCGCGCAGCTCGAGCATCATCGTGCGCGATCTCGCCAGCGGCGTCGAAGGACGCATCGAGACCGGCGGCCTCATCGCGACCGAGGCAACGTGGAGCCCTGACGGGAACACCCTGTACTTCGCCGGCATCCGCGAAGGCGACACGACGCGCACGGACATCTACGCCGTCCGATTCACCGCTGCGCGATGCAAGGCGACGAGCGGCAAGCTCACCGGATGCGTTGCGGCCGGTGCACCGGCGGCGGTCACGACTGAGCCCGGCTTCAAGACCGGTGTGCGCGCGGTCGGGAACTTCGTCGTCTACGATCTTCCATGGATTCCTTCGATCCGCCAGCCCGCGCCCGCGTCCGCTGATACGTCCCAGGCGAGTGGTCGCGGGGGACGCGGCGCAGGTACAGGTGATGGTGCTGCCGGTGCGGCAGGCGGCGGTCGAGGCGGGCTTGGAGGCCTGCCCCCTCTGGGATCGTTCGCGATTCGCGACCTCGCGACCGGCGCGGCTCGTCAGTTCACGGGGACGGCACGCGCGTTCTCGGCCGACGGATCCACGATGGTGTTCCTCACGCGCGCCGGCGCCGACAACCGGATCATGGTGGCGTCGCTTCGCGGGGGCGAGCCAGTCGCGGCAAAGACGACGGCCGAGCGAATTGCTGCACCCGCACTCTCACCCGATGGGAGAAACGTCGTCTTCCAGATCATGGCGCGCGAGGACTGGGAGCTTCACATCGTCGGCGCCGACGGCGCCGGTGAGCGTCGCCTGACGCGCGAGATCCAGCACGACCTGGTGCCGCGCTACATTGACGCGAATCGGATCCTCGCCGTGATGGGCGAGGGTCGCCACCGACGCTCCCAGCTCTACGACGCCACGACCGGCAGGCGCACGCGTCTCTTCCATAACAACAGCGTTCGCACCATCGCGCCGGAATACGAATGGACGGTGAGCGGCGACGGATCACGGATCGTCATCGTTTCCGAGCGCGATGGTGACACCGTCTCGCCGGAGCGAGGCCTCTACGTCACGGATCTCACCCGCCGGGTAGCCGTTGCCGACGTCCTTGCGCGCGTGCAGGCGAACCTTGCCTCGGAGACTGCGCTGCGCGACCGCGGCATCACGACGTACAAGCCGATTGCCGACGATGTGCGGTCGGTGACCGAGCAGGCCTCGATCGAACGCGTATACGAGTACGAGAAGGCGCTCTTCGACTTCGACTCGAAGCACATCACTCGCCCGGGCAACGCGTCGGCGATCGACTACCTGTTCAACACCTACAAGTCATTCGGCTACGAGCCGGAACGCCAGTGGTTCGAGCCGCGCGGCGCGCTCGGTGGAAAGACGGCCAACGTGCTCGCGACACTCCGCGGGACGGAGAATCCCGAGCTCGTCTACGTCGTCAGCAGCCACTTCGACTCTGACGCGATGGGTCCGGGCGCGGATGACAACACGTCGGGAACCGCGGCCCTGCTCGAGGCAGCCCGCGTGCTCGCGAGGCACCCGATGCCGGCGACGATCGTCTTCGCCTCGTTCACCGGCGAGGAGTCAGGGCTCCTCGGCAGCCGTGAATGGGTTCGCCAGGCGGTGGCGAGCAAGATGCAGGTCGCCGGCGCGCTCAACAACGACATGCTCGGCTGGTCGAACGATCACCGGCTCGACAACACCATCCGGTATTCGAGCCCCGGCATCCGCGACATTCAGCATGCGGCGGCAGCGCAGTTCACGAAGATGATCACCTACGATGCGCTGTACTACAAGAGCACCGATGCGGCCGCGTACTACGAGGCCTACGGTGACATCGTCGGCGGAATCGGTTCGTATCCGGTGCTCGGCAACCCCCACTATCACCAGTCGCACGACATTCTCGAGACGATTAATCACGAGCTCGTGACGGAAGCGAGCAAGACGACCGTCGCGACGCTGATGCTGCTTGCCTCGAGCCCATCGCGGATCAAGGACCTGCGGGTGACGCGCTATGCTGGCGGAACGGCCGCGTTGTCGTGGACGCCAGGACCGGAGAAGGGCATCACCGGGTACATCGTGACCGTGACACCGCCTGCGGCTGTCGCCAGGACTCCGATGCCTGCGACCGCCGAGCCCAGGGATCAGCAGCCGACCCAGCGGGTGACAGTCACCGGTCCGAGCGCGACGGTGAACAATGTTGCGCCTGGGTCGATCCTGTCGGTGAAGGCGGTGAACGCGCGCGGACTCGAAGGTTGGGATTGGGCGCGCATCGAGGTCCGCGCGCCGGCTGCACCGCGCTGACGCGCCACTCCTTTTTCACTCGTCATCACTCCTGTCCCTTTCAGAGCTCCCGATGCCTCATCGACGCTCACTCCGCACCGTCCTTCGCCCGACGATCGTCGCGCTGGCTGTCATTGCGAGCAGCGTCGAAGCCCAGGCCCCGGACACGACATCCCTGCCTGCATCGTTCCAGAAACCGATGGCGCTCTACACCGTCGGGCTCGGACCGTATGCGCGGCGGATCACGACGACGTCGAAGGACGCCCAGGCGTTCTTCAACCAGGGTGTGCAGCTCCTCTGGTCATTCACGCCGGAGGATGCGGCTCGCTCGTTCCGCGAGGCGCAGAAGCGCGATCCCGGGTGCGCGATGTGCCATTTCGGCGAGGCATTGGCGTGGGGGCCGTACCTCAATGGTCCGATGCCGCCGAGTGCCGCGCCGCGCGCGCATGCCGCGATTCAACGCGCAATGCAGCTTCGGAGAAGCGTCAATGACGTCGAGCGAACGCTGATCGAGGCGCAGGCGCTTCGCTATCGGCCCGTCTACGACTCGGCGACTCATTTCAAGGCTGCGGCGATGTACGCCGAGGCGATGGAGCGCGCGCATCGGAAGTACCCGAACGATCTCGATGTCGGCACGCTCTACGCCGAGGCGATGATGCTCCTCGAGCCGCGGCGCGGGGTCTGGGATGTCGAGAAGCCGTCGGTGGCGCGCATTCATCAGGTGCTGGAGGAGGTGCTCTCGAAGGACGTGAATCATCCGGGGGCCTGCCACCTGCTCATTCACGCCACGGAATCCAACGTCCGCGTTGGCCGAGCGGAGAAGTGTGCCGAGCTGCTCGGCAGCTCCATTCCGGGCGCGAGCCACATCAACCACATGCCGTCGCACACCTTCAACCGGATCGGGCGGTGGGGCGATGCGGTGCGGGCGAACATCGAGGCGTGGCATTCGGATCTGCGCGCCGAGTATGGCGAGGGGTTCGCAATCTATCCGAGCCACAACCTGCACATGCTGCTCTTCTCGGCGTCGTACGATGGGCAGGGCGCGATCGCGATCCAGGCGGCGAAGGATTACGCGAAGATCACTCGGGGTGGCGAGTTCTATCAGGCGCTGACGCTGGTGCGCTTCGGGCGGTTCGACGAGGTGCTGGAGCTGCGCAGTCCGGGCGATCATGCGATCTACCGCGGGCTCTGGAACTTCGGGCGCGGGTACGCGCACCTGAAGCTGGGCAACGTGGACAGTGCGCGCGTCTATCTCGATCGAGTGGACGAAGCGGCGAAGTCGACGTCACCGACGCTGCTGTTTCGCGGACACACGGCGGCGAGTCTGCTCGGAATCACTGGCGGGATCCTGCGCGCCGAGATTCTGCGGAAGGAGGGGCGTGCTGCGGAGGGCATTCCTGTGCTCGAGGCGGCGATCGTGCTCGAGGATGAGCTGCGCTATGATGAGCCGGAGCCGCTGCCGTTCTCGGCGCGGCATTGGCTGGGGGCGCTGCTGCTCGAGTTGAACCGGCCGGCGGAGGCGGAGCTGGCGTATCGCGCCGAGCTGAAAGTGCACCCGAACAATGGGTGGAGCTTGTACGGGCTCGGGCAGGCGCTCGCGGCGCAGGGGAAGAGCGCGGACACAGCGATGGCACGCGAGGAGTTCAGACGGGCGTGGGCCCGGTCAGACGCGATGATTCGGGCATCGCGCTTCTAGCCAGCTGCCGCAATAGGGCGCTGCGCGTGCCTGCGAGGGCGCCGCTCGCTATCTTTCGACACCCCGACGCCGTGAGTACGCCCGCAATGCTTCACCGACAGGTCCGTATCCGGCCCCTCGCCGATCCGGCAGCTGCCCGTGACGACGTTTCGTTCTGGCGGCAGCAGCCACCAGCTGCCCGACTCGCCGCCATTGAACTCCTCCGACGTCAGGTATATGGAGCCTCCGCGCGACTTCTGCGAATTGCTCGAGTGCTTCAACGCGAGCGGCGTTAACGCAATCATCGTGGGCGCCTATGCACTCGGCTACCACGGCGCGCCGCGGATGACGGGCGACCTCGATCTCCTCGTCCAACCCACGCCAGAGAACGCCAGACGCGTGATCGACGCCCTTGGAGCGTTCGGGTTTGGGGATGTCGGTCTTTCGGCAGCGGATTTCCAACAGCCCGATGTCGTCGTTCAGCTCGGTGTTCCGCCGGTTCGCGTCGACATTCTCACCGGAATCTCGGGGGTAACCTGGGAGGAGGCGTGGGCTGGTCGGATCGCCGACAAGTTCGGCGGCATCCCCGTCGCGTTCATAGGTCTCGCCGAGCTTCGGCAGAACAAACTGGCTGCTGGACGCCACAAGGACCTGGCCGACCTGGAAGCGCTCGGCGAGGCATAGCCTTACCGTTGGAATAGTCGCCCATCCGCCGTCACTCTGCCCGCAGAACCACCATCGGATCGGCCGCCGCCGCCCGCCGCGCCGGCAGGTAGCTCGCCACGAGCGCCACGCCGACGAAGAGCAGCGACATTCCCGCGAACGTCACGACATCGAACGGGCTGACGGTGAACAGGAACCGCGCGATGAGCCGCGTCGCACCGGCGGCGAGCAGCAGGCCAATGACCACACCAATCCCGGCGAGCCACATCCCTTCGCGCACGATCATGCGAACGACACCCGAGCCACGTGAGCCGAGGGCGAGGCGAATGCCGATCTCCCGCGTGCGTCGGCTCACCGAGTACGCGATGATCCCGTACAGTCCAACGGCGGCCAGCAGGAGACCCACCGCTCCGAGCGCGCCCGTGACCAGCGCGGCGACCCGCTGCGGCAGGAGCACGATGCTGTTCGCATCGCGGAGCGCAATCATCGTGGTGCGCGGCAACCCGGGATCGAGCGAGCGTACCGCGCGCTGAATCGCCGGGGCGATCACCGCCGGCTCGGCGGTTGAACGCGCGAGCAGCGTCTGCTTCGGGTTCCAGAACTGCTCGAGCGGGAAGTACACGAAAGGTTGCGTCGGCTCGGTGAGGCTGGAGTACTTCGCATCGCGGGCAACGCCGACAATCGTGACGCGGTCGTCGCGCAAGCTGAACGTCCGCCCGATCGCGCTCGCCGTCGGCCAGTACCGTCGAGCGAATGTCTCGTTCACGATCGCCACCTTCGGCGCCCGCTCATCATCGGCACGGGTGAAGTCCCGTCCGACCACCAGTGGAATGCGGAGCGTGGCGAAGTAGTCCACGTCCACGTTCGCAAGCCAGACCGGGATGCCGGCCGCGGGATCACCGCCCGGGGACTCGACGCCGTCGATTCGAATCTCATCACCATTGTTGTGCATGGTGAGTGGCAGGTGCATGGTGTACGACACGGAGCTCACCCCGGGAAGCGCCGCCACATCCTCACGGAGCGCACGATAGAATCCTCGCGCCTTCGCTTCGTCGTAGCCCCACGCTTCGGCATTGAGCGACACGGTGGCCACCCCCGTCGCATCGAAGCCCGGATTGACCCGCGCACCGTGGTCGAGCGCGCGTAGGAACAGCCCGGCCGCGACGAGCAACACGAGCGCGAGCGAGAGCTGGCCGACGATCAGTGCGTTGCCCATGATGCTGCGCCGAGTGCCGCTGCCCATCCCGCCGTCGCGCAGCCGTGCGGTGATGTCGTTGCGCGCCGCCTGGAGTGCGGGAGGAAGGCCGAAGACCACGCCGGTGACGAGCGAGACGAGGAGGGCGAAACCGAGCACGCGGGCGTCGGGTGAGAGCTCGAGCGCGACGACGACGTCCGCCGGAATCGGAAGCCGCTCGAGTGCGTTCGTCGCCAGCACGGCGAGTACCACGCCGCCGATTGCGCCAAGCGCAAACAGCACGAGAATCTCCGTCAACAACTGTCTGACGAGGCGCCCGCGTCCCGCGCCGAGCGCGGCGCGCACGGCCATCTCGCGCCGTCGCGCGATCGCCCGCGCAGACAGCATCGACGCGACATTCACGCTCGCGATCATCAGCACGAGCGCGGCTGCACCGAGCAGGAGGCTCATGAAGCCGAGGGCGGCGGTGCTCGCATCCTCCGGAAGCCCGGTCAACGGCCAGAGCCTGACGGCGCCGAACCTCGTGAATCCCGCCGGCTCGGCGGCATCGGACACGCGCGCGGCGGTGAGCGCTGTCAGCTCG
>JANOCW010000102.1:0-1863 GCA_031412375.1 Gemmatimonadaceae bacterium
GCCTACCGCGATGAGCTCGACTCCGCGTGCGGAGCCATAGCCGAGGAGCTCCGATACGGGGTCTCCCCACCGCACGACGACTCGCTCGAAGGAGACGCCTGGCGGCGGGCACAGCTCGAGCTCGACCGCGTCGAAGAACGATGCGAAGCCTGCGGCGTAGGTTGGATCGAGATCCACTCGCTCCGCAAATGGCTCATGGTCCGTGCGCACGTACACGAGGTGCATGACGCCCGGAGTACCCATGACGCGGAGCGCGGCGCGTGCCGCACGAATGCTGGAGCGACTGAAGTCCATCGCGAACATCGCTCGCGTCGGAAGCGTCCGGATGTGCGAGGGAACGACGAGCACAGGCGCGGACGACAGCTCCGCGATCCTCCGCACGGTCGTCTTGTCCGGAGTGCGATCACGCAGCCGCCGGTGCTGGCCAAAGCCAACGACGATCAGGTCCGATGCCCGTGCGTGAGCAACGCGGCTGATCGTCTCGCCGACCGGACCGACGTCGATCGCGGCGCGCCACCGTGGTGGCGCGGCGATGACCGCATCCACCTGGCCCCGAACGCGCGCAAAGCGCTGCTCCACCCTCTCAAACAACCCGTCGGCAACGAGACGTTCGGTGACGCTGGATGCCGGATCCAGCACGGAGAGGACATCCACCACGCTTTCGTCGCGCTGGGCAATGAGGTCGGCGAGCTTCAGAGCGCCATCGGACGTCGACGAACCGTCGGTAGCGACGAGAATGCGGTGGAGCGGTCCATCATCCGGCGCGACGACGAACGGTCGGGCAGCGGAAGAGTCGCTCCCCCCGTCCGTTGCAAACGTGAATTCTGTTGTCCCGAATGTCATTGTTGGCCCTCTGGTGATGCGCTCGGGGATCGGCGTGTACGTCTGAATGGGAGAGCTCCGCGTTCGGTCACACACCGAACGTGACGAGTGCCTGCCCGCGCTCGGTCGCGATGCGCAGGGCCAGCAGCTGCCCATCAGCAAGCTCGAGAAGATCGATCGATAGCGGATGGTCGACGGAATGCGTCAGGTGCGAGCGGCCGGGTCCACGTTGCCCGAGCATGAGCTCGACGCGATCGTCGTTGTGGTCGTAGTCCGCTCCCATGAACGGATACCCACTGGCCTGTGCCTGAGCACCGAGGTCGATGTCATCAATCTCGAGCGCCACCGTACGGCCAGCGTTCCGGCGCGACAACGCCGCGAGCCGCGTTGGCCACTGCCCGCGATCAGTGATCGTTTCCGTTCGCGTCGAACGTGCCGGTGCGCTCGCATGGACCACCGGGACCGCCGCATGCTGGCGCGCGCGCGGCAGCACGAGCACGGAGCAGGTCGTCGCCCGGAGAATGCGGGTCGGCAGTCCACTACTGAACCGCCGCCGCAGCATCGACCCGCGACGCTGACCAACGACGATGAGATCCACATTCGCATGCGCGGCGAAACTCAGGACTTCCTTTGCCGTCGAACCGGTGAGCCGAATGAGTTGTTGCGAGACCTTTCCCGGAAGGTCGAGGGAGCTCTTCACCCGCTCATAGGTCTCCGCGATACCCTCGTCATACATACGATCCCACGACGAGAGATTGAAGGCCTCGGTCCTGCTCACGGCCGGCTTCGCGTTGACGAAGTACACCGTCGCCGCTTCAGAGAGCAGCTCGTGGATCGCAGGCGTGCTCGGAATCGGCTGTGAGTCGAGATCGATGGCGATGAGAACGGTGCGCGGAAGGCCGGTGAATGCTGACGTGGCCGCGAGCATCGGGATGTCGGTATCATTTGCGATCTGGGCTGCGGTCTCCTCGCCGAAGACCCGATCCATGATCCCGTGGCGACTCACACCGGTAATGACAAGGCTCGCACCCCGCTCGCGCG
>JANOCW010000103.1:0-8013 GCA_031412375.1 Gemmatimonadaceae bacterium
TGCGCGCCAGCTGCTCGCCGAAGGGAGGAACATGGAACCCGCAAGCACGACGTCGGTGCTCTGATTTCCGCTTTCGAACAGCGCGAACCGTCCCCGGCCAACCAGCGTCAACAGCGGGCGCTCGACCCGCACCACCGGCGACAGGAGCCAAACCGGCGACCGCAGGTAGCCGTCATAGTGCACGGTGGCACGGGTGGCGTCGATCGAGAAGGTCGCCTGCGCCCGCACCGGGGCCCCGCACATGAGCGCGGCCCCGGTGAGCACGGCTGCAAGGCTGATCCGCGGGCGTGGGTGCACGCCCGAAAGCTACGGGCGTTGCGGGGGAATGGGACGGGGGGCTGTCGGGCCTCGATTCGTGCCGGAATTGAGAGCATCGCCGCTGGCATTCAGGTTCTGCACTCCCGCCGCTTCCGCCCGGATCGCCACGGCCGCAGTCGGCAGTGCGCCCAGCGCGATGTCGCGATCGACCATCCGCCGGAACTCGGTGAGCTCCTTGTCGCGAATGTCCATGCTGGCGAGCTGCAGCATGACCGCTGCTGCGGTGTCACGGGCGACGCCGCGGCCGATCAGGTCGGCGAGCACACCGATCGGGACCGTGAGCTCCGTCGACGGACGCGCGCGGCGCAGATCACTGAGCGTCCGTGCCGACGCACCGCTCCCGATGGCGTCGGCACCTGCGATGACTTCCGACTCCGTTGCCGGCGCAAGCGCAGCGTGCGCGGCACCGAGCTGCACCACGCGCGCGCGCACCGCGGCGAGCGTGCGGGATGCGCTCATCTGTCGAGCCGCTGCGTGCAGCGCGCGGTCGATGATCGGTTCGGAGGGAATACCGACCGCGCGCGCCGAGTCGACGATGGCCTGGACGATCGCGGCCGTCGGCGCATCGAGGCGGGCGAGTCGGCCATCACGCCCCTGTGCGCGAGCCGTCGATCCGAGGAGGACGATTGCGCCCGCGACCAGCAGCAACCGCCGCATCATGAGGCCGACCCTCCGACGGTCACCACTGAGCTCGCCTGCCCCAAGTCGTCGGCCGGAGCGCGCGGTGCGGAAGGATCCGCCACCCAGCGCTTGCCGTCGACGACGAACGTGTACGTGTAGCGACCCGCGGTGAGAGGAATGGTGACGGTCCACATGTCTCCTGCCGCTTTCTGGAGCGGCGTGCTGGCAGTATCCCAATCATTGAAGTCGCCGACCAGCGTCACGGTCGTCGCCCGAGGCGCTCGGAGCACGAACTGCACGGTCTGCACGATCGCCGTGGGCGCCTGAGCCAGCGCTACCGGTCCGGCTGGGGCGAGCGCCGTCGTGGACCCCGACACCTCTCCCGCCGGCGGCGCCACAGCGGGGCGCGCATCGCGTAGCGACACCGCCAGCAGGACAGTCGCAGCCAACGCGCCGGCGACGCCGAGGCCACCGAGCGGGGAGAGCTGGATCGACCGCGGCCGAACCAGCCACTGCCACGGGGACATGCGCGGGGCGCGATCATCGCGCAGCTGCGCCATCACCCTCGTGTCGAACGAGGGATCAATGAGCACCGGTTGCTTCAGCTCGCGCGTGATGCGCGCGATCATCAGGTCATCATGGTCAGGCACTGAACACCTCCTGCAGTAGCTCCCGAAGTCGGTCGCAGGCGCGCTTCACGCGCATCTTCAGCGCCGACACTCCCACCCCGGTGAGCTCCGCCATCTCTTCGTAGCTCAAGTCCTCGACGTGCTTCAACAGGAACGCCTCGCGCTGCAAGGGATCGAGCTGCTCGAGGGCGCGCAGGATCTCTTCCCGCCAGGCCCGCTGGTCGCCGGGATGTCCTGTCGCGGCACTGGCGATCGCGGCTTCGTCATGTACGAATGTTCGATCACGCCGGAGCCGCCGCCCCCCTGCCGTTCGGCACCGGTTGATCAGGATCTGCATTAGCCAGGGTCCGAACTTTTCCGGTTCCTCGCAGCGCGCGAGGGACCGATAACCACGGACGAACGCGTCCTGCAGCGCTTCCTCCGCATCGTCCCGATTTCCGAGCATGTGCATCGCGAAGCGTGCATAGCGGTCGCGGTAGCGCCCGACGAGCAGCGCATACGCATCGCCGTCGCCTGCGAGTACCCGTTGCACGACGACCGCGTCCGACACTTCCATGCCTTTGAGACCCTCCATGACCGGGTGCGGTCACCACCGCCTAGGGATAAAAACGCAACCCCGACCTGCCCATCTCCACGAGCAGGTCGGCCGGCGCGAACCTCGGCGGGAATCGGCCGTTGAGCTCCTCGAGCTGCGCCACGATATCCGCGATTCCGGTGGCGTCCATGTATCGGAAGGGGCCGCCGCGGAAGGGGGGAAACCCGATCCCGAACACGGCGGCAATGTCCCCGTCGCGCGCCGAGCGCAGGATGCCTTCCTCGAGGCACCGCGCGGCCTCGTTCACCATCGCGAGCACCGTCCGCTGCCGGATCTCGTCGGCCGGGATACTGCGGCGGTCGCGGCCGGTCGGGAGCAGGTCGTACACCGTCGGGTCGACGCCGCCCTTCTTGCCCTCGTCATCGTACAGGTAGAACCCCTTCCTTCCCTTGCGCCCGTAGCGCCCGTCCGACACGACGCGCTGGAGCGACTGCGACGGGGCCATCCGCGAGCCGAAGGCATCGGCGATGATGTTGCCCGCCTTCCCGGCGATGTCGATCCCGACCTCGTCCACCAGGGTGATCGGTCCGACGCGGAACCCGAACTCCATCAGCGCGGCATCGATCTCGTCGATCCCCGCGCCTTCATCGAGCAGCTTCCCTGCCTCGTTAATGTACGGGGACAGGATGCGGTTGGCGTAGAATCCCGGGCCATCGCGCACGACCACGGTCGTCTTGCCGAGCTGCTTGCCGTACGCCACCACGGTTGCCGTGACTTCGGGCGCGGTCTGCTCGGTGACGATGACCTCGAGCAACGGCATCTTGTGCACGGGGGAGAAGAAGTGCATGCCGACTACGCGATCCGGTCGCGCCGCCACCTGGGCGATTCGGGTGATCGGGATCGTGCTGGTGTTGGATGCGAAGATCGCCTGCTCGCCAATGATCTTTTCCACCTCGCGCAGCACCTCGTGCTTCACGCCCAGGTCTTCCGGCACAGCTTCGATCACGAGGTCCACGCTCGCGAATCCGCTGTAGTCGGTGGTTCCGGTGATCAGCGAGACCTGGTCGTCGAAGACCTGCCGCGTGATGTGGCGCTTGCGCAGCTTCTCCTCGAGGATGGCGCGGGCGGCTCCGAGGCCCTTCGCAACACGCCCGGGATCGGCATCCTTCAATCGCACGCTCGTGCCCTCCGGCGCTGCGACGGACGCGATCCCGGACCCCATGAAGCCGGCGCCGATGATGCCGAGCCGCTCGACTCGCAACGCCGCGGGGGCTGGGTCGGGAACACCGGGATCCTTCTTCAGCTCCGTCGTGGCGAAGAAGAGAAAGATGAGCTCCTTCGACACGCTCGTCGCCGCCATCTCCCCAAAGAGGCGCGCTTCCTCGCGCAGTCCATCCGCGAAGCCGCGCGCGAACCCCGCTTCGACTGCCTCGAGCGCCGCGAGGGGCGCCGGATAATGACCGCGCGTCTCCTTGACCGTCTCCTCACGTGCTTTTCTCAGCACGATGCGGCGGCCGAGCGGGTTCGAGTCGAGGAGCAATCCGGCGGCACCACCACCGCTCGCGCTGACCGTCCGCTTTCGCTGCCCGGTGCCGAGCTCCCGCGCCCGTTGCACCGCGATCCGGCGCAGAATTGCCGGGTGCACTATCTCATCGATCAGGCCACTGCGCTTCGCCTGCTTCGCGCGAACGGTCTTCCCGGTGAGGATCATGTCGAGCGCCGCACGCAACCCGATCAACCGCGGCAGTCGCTGGGTACCGCCAGCACCGGGGATGAGCCCGAGTTTCACTTCGGGAAGTGCCAGAACCGTCTTCGGGTGGTCAGTCCCGATGCGGTAGGCGCACGCCAGTGCCGCTTCGAGTCCGCCGCCCAGGCACGCGCCGTGGATCGCAGCCACGATCGGGACGCGCAGCGATTCGAGCCTGTTCAGCATCTCCTGACCGTCGCGACTCAAGCGCTCGGCGTCGGCGGCGCTCTCGAGCTCGAGAAACTCCTCGATGTCTGCGCCAGCCACCCAGATGTCCTTCTTCCCGCTGATCAGCACGGCGGCTGTGACCGTCGAATCCTTCTCCAGTCGGTCGAACAGCGCGAGCATCTCGTCCTTCACCTGCCGATTGAACTTGTTGACCGGCTCGTTCGGCATGTCGAAAGTGAGAATCGCGACGCCGTCCTCCATCTCTGTCGTGACCGCATACGGACTCGACACGTCAGGCGCGCTCCACGACCATGGCGAAGCCAAGGCCTCCCGCGGCGCACACCGTCATCAGGCCGAACTGACGGCCGCGTCGCCGCAGCTCGTTGAGCAGCGTCGTCGTGATGCGCGCGCCGGTCGCGCCGAATGGGTGGCCGATCGACACCGACCCTCCCATCACGTTGAGTCGTGAGCGGTCCACCTCGCCAACGGGGTGGGAGAATCCCGCGCGCGCCGCCCACTCCTTCGACTCGAATCCTTTCAGGTTGGAGAGGACCTGCGCGGCGAACGCCTCGTGCATCTCCACCAGGTCGATGTCCTTGAGGCTCAGTCCCGCGCGACTGAGTGCTACCGGCGCCGCGAGCACGGGCGCCTGCAGGAGCTGCTCGCCAGGGTCGAGCGCAGCGTAGGCGTACGAGCGGATGAACCCGAGCGGCTCGTAGCCGAGCGATCGTGCCTTCTCCTCGCTCATCAGGAGGATGGCACCCGCCCCGTCCGTGAGGGGCGATGAGTTTCCCGCGGTCACCGATCCGTATTTCCGGTCGAACACGGGCCTGAGCGCCGCGAGCTGGTCGTAACTCGTGTCGTGGCGAACGCCATTGTCGGTCGCGATCACGGTCTCGTACTTCGGCGCGACGTAGACGGGCGCGATCTCGGCCGTCAGGCGACCATCCGCCATGCCCGCCGCAGCGAGTCGGTGGGAGCGGAGGGCGAACTGATCCTGCTCCTCGCGAGTGATGCCGTTGATCTTCGCCATCTTCTCCGCCGACTCACCCATCGTCTCGCCGGTGGATGGCTCGGCGATCGCCGGCGTGATCGGCACGAGATCTTTCGGGCGGATGCGCGCAAGGATCCTGAGGCGCCCTGCCATCGTCTTCGCCTTCGAGGCGGCGACGAGAATGTCCGACATCCCCTTCGAGTGGAGGATCGGGATGTTCGACAGCGATTCGGCGCCGCCGGCGATCGCGACATCCATGTGGCCGAGCGCGATCTGGTCGGCCGCATCGGTGATGGCCTGGTTCGCCGAGGCGCATGCACGGCTGACCGTGAACGCCTGGACTCCCTTCGGGAGCGCGGGAATGAGCGACACCTCGCGCGCGATGTTCGGCGCGACGACCGACGGGACGACCGTCCCGAAGACGATCCCCTGCACTTCCTTGCCATCGAGCTCCGCGCGCTGGATCAGCTCTGCGACGATGAGCTTCCCCAACTCAATCGCCGTCATCGACTTGAGCGCGGAGCCCGACTTCACGAAGGGGGTTCGCACACCCGCGACGATGGCGACGCGGCGTCCATTTCCGTATCGAGGCATGGTGGAAGTTCACCACGGACGATCGACGGGGGAAGTGGGCCCGCACGGTGTGGTCGGTGCCGCGGGGATGCGCGACAGAATATCATTCCAGCGACATGGGAGATCAGAGTCCTCCGGCCACTCGTGCGAAGCTCATTGCGGCATTCGCGGCCGTTTACCTGATCTGGGGCTCGACCTTTCTCGCGATCCGCTTCGCGATCGAGACGATGCCGCCGCTGCTCATGGCCGGTGTGCGATTCATCATCGCGGGAGCGATGCTGTACGCGTGGGCCGCGATTCGTGAACGAGCCCGTCCCACGCGTGCGCAGTGGATCGGCACGGCGATTGTCGGGGGCCTGCTGCTCACCGGTGGCAACGGCGCCGTGTCGTGGTCGGAGCAGTTCGTCCCATCCGGGCTCGCGGCGCTCGTCGTTGCGAACACACCGCTGTGGATGGTCCTGTTCGAGTGGGCGCGCCCGGGCGGGGACCGACTCACGGCGCGCGTGATCGGCGGGATTGTGCTCGGGTTCGTCGGGCTCCTGCTCCTCGTCGGACCAGGGAAGATCATGGGAGGTGATGCGGTCGATCCGCGCAGCGCGGTGGTGCTGCTGCTGGGAACACTGGCGTGGGCGGCGGGATCCATCTACTCGCGATCCCTGCAACTCCCTCGCTCACCCCGGCTGTCAACGGGCATGCAGATGCTCGCCGGCGGAAGCCTGCTCATCGTCGTCGGAATACTGACCGGTGAAGGGGCCCGCGTCGACCTGGACAGCGTTTCGCTCAAGTCGGGCCTCGCCCTCGGCTATCTCATCCTGTTCGGGGCGGTGATTGGATTCACGGCGTACAGTTGGCTGCTTACGGTGAGCACGGCGGCGCGCGTCTCGACCTACGCGTACGTGAACCCCGTCGTGGCGTTGCTCCTCGGCTGGGGGCTCGCCAGTGAGCCACTCACCGCGCGCACGATCCTCGCGGCCGGAGTCATCCTCGGCGGCGTCGCGCTCATGACGCTCTCGCGCGCGCGGAAGTCGGCCGCGTAGCCTTGCCCCCTGCGACCGTCCCCCTGACCCTCTCGCCGCGATGACGACATCCGCCCTCGAGTCCCGGGCCCGCGCATTCGCCTCGCTGGGTACAGCCTCGTTCGATGTCGTGGTGGTTGGCGGTGGCATCAATGGCGCAGCGATCGCTCGTGATGCCGCACTCCGCGGACTCCGCGTCGCACTGGTCGAACGGGACGACTTCGCATCGGGAACGTCGAGCCGCTCATCAAGGCTGATTCATGGCGGGCTTCGCTACCTCGAGCACGGGTATTTCCATCTCGTGTTCGAGTCGAGTCGGGAGCGTCGGCTGCTCCTCGCGCTCGCGCCGCATCTCGTGCGCCCGCTGGCCTTCACCTGGCCCGTGTATCGCGGCGCGCGGGTTCCGCGGTGGAAGCTGGCTGCAGGACTCCTGCTCTACGACGCGCTGTCCCTCTTTCGCAACGTCGCGCGCCATCGGAGCCTCAGCCGTGCGAAGATCGTCGCGCGCGAACCAGCGTTGACCACCGAGAACCTGGTCGGCGGCGCGGTCTACTACGACGCCGCGACCGACGACACGCGCCTCACCCTCGTGAACGCGCTGGGCGCCGAAGCAGCCGGCGCGGTAGTCATCAATCACGCGCCCGTGCGGTCGATCACGACGAATGACGACGGGCTGCAGGTCGAGGTCGAGAATCTGCTCACCGGAGGTCGTACACGTGCACGCGCGCGTGTGGTCGTGAACGCAACCGGCCCGTGGACGGACAGCCTCGAGCGCCTCGCCGGCCACGAGGCGCCACCGGCCGTCCGCGGGACCAAGGGCGCACACATCGCGGTGCCGCGGGCCCGTCTTGGCAACCGTGACGCACTCACGATCCTCTCGCCACTCGACGGGCGTGTGATGTTCGTCCTCCCGGCCGGGGTCAACGCGATCATCGGCACCACCGACACGCCCACGACGTGCGATCCCGACAACGTCCGCGCGTCCGAGGCAGATGTGGCATACCTGCTCGAGTCGGCGAATGCGTTCTTCCCCGCGGCGCGCCTCGAACGGCGGGACGTCATCAGCGCGTGGGCCGGAGTGCGCCCGCTCATCGCCGCCGGCTATGCGACCGCGGCGACGAGCGCGTCCCGCGAGCATGCGCTCACCTGGACCGATGGCGGAATGGTCTCGATCACCGGGGGAAAGCTCACCGCCTACCGCGCGATCGCCGCCGAGACCGTCGACGCACTCGAAGCCCGTCTTGGGCGGCCGGTGTCCCCATGCACGACGGATCGAGTTCCCCTGCCGGGCGGCGACATGCCCTCGCTCGACCGAACGATCGCCGAGGCTCGCCGACTGACCGATGACGACGGCGTCGCCGCTCGGCTCGTCACGGCATACGGATCAGCCTGGGGGTTCGTCTGGATCCGGA
>JANOCW010000104.1:0-12151 GCA_031412375.1 Gemmatimonadaceae bacterium
CGCGGACGGTGCTGATTCAGGACAATGGCGGATCGATTCACGCGTCGCGAACGAGCTGGCGTTTTGGCTCCGATGCGTCCGCGACGCGCGCGGTGGTGGCAAGCAACCTGACCTTCGGTCTCGTCGACTCGGTCGTCACTCAGGCGCGCTGGCGCGTGCAGAATGGCGGATTGCTCGTGACCTACCTGGCGCCCGCCTCCGGTGAGGCACGCTTCGACTACCAGCTTCAGGGCGCCACACTGATCCTCGGCGGCCTTGCCTTCGAGCGTCAGTGAGACGCGGGGCACCTGGGCCCCGCGTCGGGCTCTCGCAGCGGGCGAATGGCTGACGTCCTGATCGTGGGCGGGGGCCCGGCAGGGGCGGCAACCGCATGGTTCCTGGCGCGCTCCGGTGCTCAGGTCATCCTCCTTGATCGGGCCCGCTTCCCGCGCGACAAGCCCTGCGCGGAGTATCTCACCCCCCAGGCGTCCCGCATCCTCGAGGCGATGGGGGCGCTCGCCCTCGTCGAGAACGCCGGTGCCGCGAAGCTCGGCGGAATGCTCGTCCGCGCTCCGAATGGCGAACACATTCGCGGCGATTTCGCTGCGGCGCACGGGTTCAGCGGGTTCCGGGATCGCGGCCTTGCCATTCGCCGGCGGGTCCTCGATGCGCTGCTGCTCGAGCGCGCACGCGCCGCAGGAGTCGAGGTGCTCGAGCACACTCGTGTCACGGACCTGCTCCGTGACGCCACCGGTCGCACGATTGGCGTTCGCACCCTCTCGCCCGATGGCGCGGCGTCGGACGTGCGGGCGCGCCTCACAATCGGCGCCGATGGGCTCCGGTCGGTGATCGCGCGCAAGCTGGGTGTCGCGCGCAGGCTTCCCTGGCCGCGGCGCATCGCCTTCGTCACGCACTACCGCGGCGTTCGGGGGATCGGCGAGCGCGGGGAGATGCACGTCGAGCGCGAAGGGTATCTCGGCATCGCCAATGTCGGCGGCGGGGAGACGAATGTCGCCCTCGTCGTTCCCGCAGCCCGCGCTCGCCAGCTTGGCAGCGACCCGGCGGCCTATCTCGACTACTGGCTTCGGGGGCGCCCCCAGCTCGCCCACCGCTTCGATGACGCCGAGCGCGTTTCCAGGGTCGCGGCGACAGGGCCCTTTGCCTCTGCCGTCCGCCGTGCGTGGGCACCGGGCGCGGCGCTCGTCGGGGATGCGGCGGATTTCTTCGACCCGTTCACCGGTGAAGGGATCTATGCGGCATTGCGGGGAGGCGAGTTGCTCGCTCCGTTCGCGCTCGAGGCGCTTCATGCCGCTACGCCGCGCTGCGCCGACGCCGCCCTGGTCGCGTACGACCGTGCGCGTCGGGCGGAGTTCAGGGGCAAGTGGATGGTGGAGCGCCTGATCGCGGCAGCCGTCGCGTTTCCGCCGCTCATCAATCACGCCGCCAGCGTGCTCTCTCGGCGAAAGGACATGGCCGACCTCCTCATCGGCGTCGCCGGCGACTTCGTTCCCGCGAGGGAGCTACTTCGTCCCGGCTACCTCCTGCGATTGCTGATTCCGCCGGCATCCCGCGCCTGATGCTCAGCGCCGACACCTTCCGCAGCGTCATCGGCCGATTTGCCTCCGGAGTCACGATCGTCACCGCCGTCGATGACGCGGGAATCGATCACGGCATGACTGCCACCGCGTTCGCGTCCGTGAGCCTCGTTCCCCCGCTCGTTCTCGTCTGTGTCGACAAGGCGGCGACGATGCACGGCGTGCTGGAGCGCGCGACCCACTTCGCGGTCGGCTTTCTGGCATCGGCCCAGGAGGAACTGTCGCGCCGGTTCGGCAGCGGAGAAGCCCATCGCGGGGGCATGCCCGAACATGAGCGCTTCGATGGCGTCGGCTACACGCGCGGGGTGGGGGGCGTCGCCATCCTCAACGACGTCCTCGCCCACATCGAGTGCCGGGTGCACGACCGTCACGTCGCGGGCGATCACATGATCGTCATCGGTGAGGTCGACAGCGCGGTCGCCCACGATGAGAGTCCCCTGCTCTACTATCGCGGCGGTTACCGACAGCTCGGCGGGTAGATGCGGAGCCTCCTGCTCCCGCCACGCCGCCGCGGGATGGAGTTCCTCGAGGAGCCGGGAGTCGACCCCGGTCTCGTTCAGCGTTCGCTGGCCGACATCTCACGCGCGAATCTCCTGTTCGGCGGCACGCGCGCGGTGCTGACCGAGATCGACGCGGTGCTGCGGTCAGGGCACGGCCAGCACGATCTCAGCCTCCTCGACGTGGGAACCGGCGCCGGCGACATCCCTGCGCGCGCCGGTCGGCTCGCGCGCGCCCGGGGAGTGAGCCTGATGACCTTCGGGCTCGATGAATCGGAGGTTCTCGCATCGGCGAGCCGCGCCCTGCTCACGGCGACCATTCGCGGCGACGCGCTCGCGCTTCCCTTTGGATCGCGATCGGTCGACATCGTCACCTGCTCCCAGGTGGTGCACCATTTTTCCGACGACCGTGCACTCCAGGTTATCCGGGAACTCGACCGAGTCGCGCGCGTTCGTGTCATCATCAGCGACCTGCGCCGCAGCTGGCTCGCTGCGGCCGGGATCTGGATCGCGTCGTTCCCGCTCGGCTTCCACCCGGTGAGCCGCCACGACGGAGTGGTCTCCGTCATGCGAGGTTACACGGCGGGCGAGCTCTCGCGGCTCGTCACGGATGCCGTACGCTGCGTGCCGTCCGTTCGCCGACGCCTTGGCTACCGCGTCACCGCCAGCTGGACCCCGGAGGAAGGGTGACCGTCAATCCGACATCGACTCGCGCGCCCTTCGTACTGGGCCGGATGCCCGTCGGCCGTCCGATGACGACGATCGACGAACGGATCGTCCGCGCTCCAGTGCGCACGATCTTCGACATCGTTCGCGCGGTGGAGCACTGGCCCGGCTATCTGCCACACTATCGTTTCGTTCGATACCGCGAGCGCACGTCCGATGGCGGCGGTGTGGTGGAGATGTCCGCGTCCCGCCCCTTCGGCCCGCTCGGGTGGCCTACCTGGTGGCTGTCGGAGATGAGCGTGGATCAATCGGCCCCCGCTGTCCGTTTTCGTCATGTCGGGGGTATCACGCGCGGGATGGACGTCGAGTGGACATTCCGCCCCGTCGAGGATGGGCGGGCCACCCACGTACACCTGCTGCACGTGTGGGACGGTCCGACCTGGCCCCTGGTCGGTGTCATCGCCGCCACCGTCATCATCGGGCCGGTTTTCGTGCACGGAATCGCCTCGCGAACCCTCGCGGGGCTTGCCGCGGTCGCCGAGCGCGACGCGGCATCGTCGACAGGGGCGTGAGGAGTGCAGGGATGAAGCAGAATGGACGCCGTGTCGTCGTGACCGGCATCGGAGCGATCACGCCGATCGGCATCACCGGAGCCGCGCTGTGGGAAGGGTTGCGGGCGCAGCGATCGGCCGTGCGGTCGATCACCCGCTTCGACCCCGCGCCGTTCCGCAGTCACAACGCGGCGGAAGTGAACGACTTCGTTCCCACCGATCACCTCGAACAGAAGCGCGTGAAGCGGCTCGACCGCTTCGGCCAGTTCTCGGTGGTGTGTGCGCGGCTGGCGATCGCCGATGCGGAGCTCGATCTGGCCGCCGAGGATCGCGATCGCATCGGCACCATGATGGGCACCGCGCTCGGCGGAATCGCCTACGCCGAGCACCAGCTCGCGGCGTTCCTCACCGATGGCCTCCGCGCCGTCGATCCGTCACTGGCGCTCGCGGTGTTCGGCGGCGCATCGAGCTGCAACATCGCCATCGAGTTCGGCGTCTCGGGTCCCAACAGCACGAATGCGATGAGCTGTGCCTCCGGTACCATCGCAATCGGCGACGCCTTCCGGCAGATCCGCGACGGCTACGCCGACGTGATGATCTGCGGGGGTGCCGAGGCTCCCCTCGCTCCCCTTTGCTTCGGCGCATTCGCGATCATCCGCGCCATGTCCACGCGCAACGATGATCCCGGGACGGCCTCACGCCCGTTCGACAAGGACCGTGACGGGTTCGTGATGGCCGAGGGCGGCGCCGTCCTGATTCTCGAGGAGCACGACCGAGCGCTGGCCCGCGGCGCCAAGATCTATTCGGAGGTGATTGGCTACGGAACGACCAACGATGCCCATCACATGACGGCTCCGCGGCCCGATGGCGCGCAGGCCGCGCGGTCGATGCGGATGGCCCTCGATGATGCGCACGTCAGCCCGGGCGAGATCGATTACGTCAACGCGCACGGGAGCTCCACTCCCCTTAACGACTCGACGGAGACGCTCGCCATCAAGAAGGTCTTCGGTGATCGCGCGTACGACCTGCAGGTCAGCAGCACCAAGGGTTACTACGGCCATGCGTTGGGCGCGTCGGGGGCGATCGAGACCGCCATTTGCTCGCTGGCACTCCGGAACGAATGGCTCCCGCCCACCGTGAACCTCGCCGTCGCCGACGGTGGGTGCGACCTCGACTACATCCCGGGAAGCGGGCGCGCCAGCCGGGTGGAGCACATGCTCACGAACTCGTTCGGGTTCGGCGGGATCAACGCCGCGTTGGTGCTTCGGCGCGCCAGCTGAGTTGCGGCGGCGCGGGCGCTAGTAGCACATGACCCGACCATCCTCCCACCCGGGAAGTCCCTCGCGCCCGACGCCGATCCCGCACATCGCATCGGCCGCGTGGACATAGGCAACCGCCTTCCACCCGCCCACTCCTGCACCGATGATCGCGATCTCGACGCCATCGCGCGGCGTGAGCTCGAGCTGCAGAGGGTCGGTCGCGTACGTCATGGTCTTGGACCAGTAGCTCTCCTGCAGCAGCGACAAGTTCTGCAAGGAACGGCGGATCGCGATGAGCGCCGCCGCGCGCTGTGCGTTGTCGACCTTTCGCGGCCGCGCGCCGACGGAATCGTGCTGTGGTGCGACCCGCTCGTCGCGCTCGAGCCCGTACATGCGAATGTGCTCAATCCCGTTCCCATCGCGCCACCGGCCAAGCATGAAGTCCGGGCCGATCTCGTGAGGTTCGAATGAGGCGAGCGTTGCTGCGCGGCCGACGAGGCGCCCCTGGGGATCGTAGATGAGCCAGGGCCTACGCACGCTCGCACCGCCAACGCGTCCCTCCACCCAGAGATAGCCAGCCCGATCGAGCCGGATGACTCGGTATCCGGTCGCGCTGTCGACCGCGGGCATGCGCTCGAGCGCCGCGACGGCGGCGAGCTGTGCCTGCCGAGTGCCTCCGAGCAGAAGCGTGCGACCGTGGATTCGCACCGTCGACTCCACGCCGGACACTTCGGCGACCAGTTTGCCATGGTCGTCGAATGTGAGCCGACGCCCGGCGCCCTCGAAGGCCACGCCCGCGGTGCTGTCGGGCCCGCGACGCAGCCGTCCGCGCCGGGATGAGAGCGGGCGTCCGACCGCGGCGGGAGCGTTCGTGGTCATCCGGTAGCGCCCACCGGCGTCGAAGTAGCGAAGCTCCCCAACGCCGACGTCGGAGATGACGATGCCGCCGTCGTCGAGGCGGAGCGAGCTCGCGGCGTCGGTCAGCTCGTAGACCGGGTCACCCGAGGCGACCCCGATATCGATCACGGGGCGCTGGCTCAGCCGCCACTGGGCGACCTGCGAGACCGTCGACGCGTCCGATTCGCCGGCACATTCCGCGATCGTCCACCAGCAGGCGCAGATTCCGATCATCGGCCAGAGAAAGCGCATGAGGTCCCCCCCGTAAGTGTTGAGCAGAGCGCAGAGTCGCCGCGCCTCAAACCCATAACGACTGACGGGGTGGGCTTGGTAACATCGGGTTGACGCCGTCCGGTCACCCGCCCTAGCTTCGCGCCAGTCCCTTCCATTCACCGAGGAACCGACCGCCATGCGTGACGCGATCCGGCACTTCACCGCCGAATTCATTGGAATCTTCGCCCTCGTCTTCGTGGGAGGCGGAGCCATCATGTCCGCCCGGGGAGGGGGGATCGGCCTGATCGAGGCCGCGATCGCCCACGGGCTCATCCTGGCGGTGATGGTCACGGCCACGATGCGGGTGTCGGGACACCTCAATCCGGCGGTAACGCTCGGATTCCTCGCGACCCGGCGGATCGAGCCGATGATGGCCGGCGTCTACATCATCGCGCAGCTGCTTGGTGCGATCGCGGCGGCATCGGCGCTGAAGGGGGTTATGCCCGACATGCTCTTCGAGGCGACTCGCGGCGGGGGCCAGTCGGTGGCTTCGGCCATTTCCACCGGGCAGGCGATCGCCATGGAGGCGATCGCCACGTTTTTCCTCGTGTTCACGGTGTTCGGCACCGCCGTCGACCCGCAGGCGCCAAAAGTGGGCGGATTCGGGATTGGCCTCGTCCTCACCGCGTGCATCCTGGCGATCGGTCCACTCACCGGCGCGTCACTGAACCCGGCGCGTTCCTTCGGGCCCGCCGTCGCGAGCGGGATCTTCGAAGGGCACCTCATCTACTGGATCGGGCCGATCGTCGGCGGTGTCGCCGGGGCCCTCCTCTACGACACGCTTTTCCTCCCTCGGCGGGGAGAGCCGGTGGACCACGGCGCGGTCCAGCCTGCGGGGGCGGCGCCCCGGGTGCACGGGATCTAGACCGTTAAACGGCGGACGAACTAAGGGCGGTCAGCGGTGAGCGTCCCTCAGCGGTCAGCGCCTGGCGCGTGCGGTCACATAGAGCCGCGCCCGTCCCGGATGCCCGCCCCTCACCCCGGCTACGGCCCGACTGTGAGATACTTTGCCTCGTACCGCGCGATGGACTCCATGACCATGACCATGGCCACATCGCTCTTGTGCCACCCCAGCATCTGGACCCGCTTGCCCTCGAGGTCCTTGTAGATACTGAAGAAGTGCTCGATCTCGGCGAGGTAGTGCTGCGGAAAATCCGCGATGTCGAAATACTCGCCGTGAAAGGGATCGTTCACGGGCACCGAGAGGATCTTGTCGTCCGGCTCGCCGCGATCGAGCATCTTGAGCACGCCGACGGGACGCACCTCGATCTGACAGCCCGGAAAAGTCGGCTCGTTGATCCGGACGAGGATGTCGAGCGGATCGCCGTCCTCGTGCAATGTGCGCGGGACGAAACCGTAATCCCCGGGATAGTGCACGGCCGAGTAGAGCACGCGGTCCAGCTTCATGAAGCCGGAGTCCTTGTCCAACTCGTACTTGTTGCGGCTCCCCCGCGGAATCTCGATCACGGCCGTCACGACATCCGGCGGGTGCGGGCCCGGCGGAAGATCCTTCCAGGGATGAATCACGTCGTTGCGTGCTCCACGTCGTGCCGCTCACGCGACATCGTGCCCTTGTAGGCCATCGGGGGCTCATCCACTCCGAAGTTGCGCGCCGCAAGCTCCGCGGTGCGTCGCATGTCGTCTGCGGTCAGGTCGGCGAGCTCGCTGCACGCCGCGAACTCCGCGAGCTGCTCATCGTCGTAGATGTTGGGCAGCGTCGTCACGACCATCGGGTCTGCCAGCAGCCACTTGAGCGCAGCCTGGCCGAGCGTCATCCGCCGCGCGAGGAAATCGAGCGCGCGAATCTTCACGAGACCGTTGGTGAGCCAGGAGCGCGGCCGGTGGCGCCGGTGGTCGTTGGCGGCGAAGACCGTGTCCTCGGTGTATTTGCCTTCCAGCATTCCCGACGCGTGCGTCACGCGGATGTTGAACCGGCAGCCCGGGGCGACCCGACGCGCGGCCTCGATCATGCCCGTGCCCGGATGCTGCTCGAGGATGTTCCAGATCATCTGGATGGTGTCGACGTCCGGCTCGCGCTCGAGCAGGTCGGTCGCCTCGTACAGCCAGCCGATCGCCGGACCGTACGCGGCGCCCCACGCGCGAATCTTTCCCTCGCGCTTGAGCTGACGGAGCGTCTCCCAGATCTCCGGATTTCGGACGTGCTCCATTTTCACGTTGTGGAGCTGGAGCACGTCGATATGGTCGGTTTCGAGGCGCTCCAGGCAGCGTTCGACCGCGAGGCGCATGTAGGCGTCGTCGAATCGCTGCGGCAGCTCGCTCTGGCCCCGGCGCGCGGCCGCGGCCGCGGGATCGTAGATGTCGTACCCGATCTTCGTGCCATACACGACATCGTCACGGCGGCCGCGAAACGCCTCGGCGAGCTGCGTCTCGCTCCGGCCATTCCCGTAACTGTCGGCGGCGTCGAAGAACGTGATGCCGTGATCATCGAGCGCGCTGCGCATCAGCGCCACGGCGTCGGCGTCGCTCTTCTCGCCCCACCATCCGGTCGAGACGGTCCACGTCCCGAACCCGACCTCGCTGACGGCCACGCCGCTGGCCGGGAGGGTACGCGCTTTCATCGAAGACTCCCCGGACGCACGGCGTCGGTCACGCGTGGTCGGCGCGCAGTCGCCGTGCCGCATCGACCGCGAAATAGGTGACGATCATGTCGGCGCCGGCGCGCCGGATGCCGATCAGCGACTCCATCATCGCACGATCGCCATCGATCCATCCGCGCTCGGCGGCAGCCCGAATCATAGCGTACTCGCCACTCACCTGATAGGCGGCGAGCGGGATGCGCGTCGCCTCCTTCACGCGCGCAACGATGTCGAGATACGGGCCCGCGGGCTTCACCATGATGGCGTCGGCGCCCTCGGCGATGTCCTGCAGCGCTTCACGAACGGCTTCCTCCGCGTTGGGAGGGTCCATCTGGTACCCGCGGCGATCGCCACTGCGCGGTGCGCTCTCCGCCGCCTCGCGAAAGGGGCCGTAGAAGGCGGATGCGTACTTCGCGGCATAGCTGAGAATCACCGTGTCCGGGTACCGCGCGTCATCCAGCGCGGCGCGAATTGCTGCCACCCGACCGTCCATCATGTCGCTCGGCGCAACGATGTCGGCCCCGGCTTCGGCGTGGGACACCGCGGCCTTCGCCAGCAGCGGCAGCGTTTCATCGTTGGCGACGTCAGCGCCTTCGAGCACGCCACAGTGTCCGTGGTCCGTGTACTCGCACATGCACACATCGGTGATCACGACGAGATCCGGCACCGCGCGCTTCAGCTCGCGCACCGCGGCCTGCACCGGCCCGCGCGGGTCCCATGCGCTCGACCCGACCTCGTCCTTCCGCTCGGGGAGGCCGAAGAGGAGCACGCCGCCGATGCCGAGGGCGGCCGCCGCCTCCGCATCGCGAATCAGTTCGTCGACGGATGTCTGCGCGACGCCGGGCATCGACGCGACCGGATGGCGCACGCCCGACCCGCCGCGCACGAACAGCGGCAACACCAGCTGCGAGGGAACCAGCAGTGTCTCACGCACGAGCCGACGCAGGGCCGGCGTGCGCCGGAGGCGGCGCGGACGCGCCTGGGGAAATTGAGCAGTCATCGCGAGGATCGGAGGTGCCGGGCGCCGCGCTCGCGACGCTCGAAGCCGAATAATAACGCCCGTTACTTGGGCTGCGGAGATGGCACCCTGTCCACTCCGCGCAGCGTGCCGAGGACTTCGGTCGCGCCGCGCGATCGAAGGTCGTTCGCCAGTCGCACTCCAGTGAGCTCGGGATCGCCATCGTCGAGCGGGCGCTCCCCGCGCACGACTTCGCGCCCGTTCACCTGGGCGATCAACCCGAAGAGGACGAGACCCGACTCCGTGTCCATGACCAATGCGCCGATCGGAACCTGGCACCCACCCTCCAGCGCCGCGAGAAACGCGCGCTCCGCACGCGTCGCCGTCATGGTCGCCGGATCGTTCAGGCCCGCCACGAGGTCGGCCATCCGAGCGTCGTCGGCGCGAATCTGAATCGCGATCGCCCCCTGGCCCGCGGCGGGCAGCCATTGTGGAGCGTCGAGGTAGGCACTGATCCGCTGGCGGGCGTCGAGACGGTGCAGGCCTGCGGCGGCGAGGATGGCGGCATGCACCTGTCCGTCATCGACCTTCCGGAGCCTTGTCGGGACGTTGCCCCGCAGCTCGACGACGTCGAGGTCCGGGCGCAGCGCCAGGAGCTGCGCGCGACGGCGCAGGCTCGATGTGCCAATGCGCGAACCGCGCGGAATGTCGTGCAGCCCCTCCGCCTCGATGACGGCGTTCAGGACGATCACATCACGCGGATCCTCGCGGGCCAGGACCGCAGCGATGATCAATCCGTCAGGGGACTGTGTCGGGAGATCCTTGAGCGAATGGACACAGCAGTCCACGCTCCCCTTTCCCAGTGCGACTTCGAGTTCCCGCGTGAACAATCCCTTCCCGCCGATCGCGTTCAGCGGTTCATCGAGTCGCTTGTCACCGGTCGTCTTGAACGTCTTCATCTCCGCCGCAACACCACGCCGCTCGAACGCCGACTCCACGAGGCGCGCCTGCCGCAGCGCGAGCTCGCTGGCACGCGTCCCGATGCGCACGACCCCCGCGTCAGTCATCGTATGCTCCGTACGCCTCGGCTATTCGACGGGCAAGTGCCGCGAGGGTGGAGGGGTCGGCTTCGACCGCCACCGTCATCCCGGCATCCCGCGCGGCCGCGCTCGTCATCGGTCCGATCGACGCCGCGGCGATCTCGCCCGCGCGTTCAGCCCCGACGGCCTCGACGAACGACCGGACGGCGGATGCCGAGGTGAATGCAACGAGATCCGCGGGCCGCTCGTCGAGCGCCGCCCGCAACCGCGCGAACCCCTCCGCCTCCGGAACGGAGCGGTACAAGGGAACGCGCTCCACGACGGCGCCGAGAGCCTCGAGGCCACCGGGCAGCGTTTCCCTCGCGCCGTCGGCTGCCGCGTAGAGCACCGATGTGCCGAAGATGTCGTCGCGCGTCCCGAGCACCTCGAGCAGACCCTCGGCGACGAAGCGCTCGGCGACGACGTCCACCGCCAGGCCGCGGTGAAGCAGGGCCTCCGCAGTCATCGGGCCGACGGCGCAGATCTTCAGGCCGGCCAGCGCGCGGGCGTCCCGGCCCGTGGCACGCAGCGCGTCCCAGAAGAAGCGCACGCCGTTCGCGCTGGTGAAGCAGACCCACTGGAAGTCATCGAGGCGCTCGAGCGCCTCCTGCACCGGCGCCGGATCCAGGCGCTCGATCCGGGTCGTCGGCGCATCGATCACGTCCGCGCCCAGCTCGCGCAGGCGCGCGCCGAGCCCGCGCCGCGCCAGGCCCTCCTCCGCGCGCGTGACGATGATGCGCTTTCCGAAGAGGGGGCGCTGGTCGAACCACGCGATCTCATCTCGCAGCACCACCGTCCACCCGATCACGGTGATGACCGGCGCCGAGATTCCTTCGGCGTTCATCACTTCGGTGAGCGTATCGAGCGTCGCCACAACCGTGCGCTGGCGTGCGTGCGTGCCCCATTCGACGGCGGCTGCGGGGATCTCGCCCGGCAACCCGGCGGCGATGAGCGCCTTCGCGATACGCGGGAGCGTCTTCACCGCCATGTACAGCACGATCGTTCCCCCCGTTCGCGCGATCGCCGACCAGTCCGCCTGCGGCGACGTCTTGTCCGCGTCCTCGTGCCCGGTCACGAAGGTGACCGACGTCGACAGCCCGCGGTGGGTGACCGGGATCCCGGCGTAGGCAGCGGCGGCGATGCCCGATGTCACGCCGGGAACGATTTCGAACGGCAGCGCCGCCTCGGCGAGTGCCTGCGCTTCTTCCCCGCCTCGTCCGAACACCAGCGGATCACCCCCCTTCAGCCGTACGACCCGCTTGCCCTCGCGCACGAGTCGCACCAGCAGCTCGTTGATCGTGTTCTGCGACGCTGATCGCTCATCGCCGCCACGCTTGCCGACGTCGAACAGCATCGGGGGAGTACCGTCGCTGTCGGCGCGAGCCAGCAGCGCCGGGTTCGCGAGCGCATCGTGGACGATCGCGTCGCAATCATCCAGCAGCTCGCGCCCACGCACGGTCAGGAGCCCCGGATCTCCGGGGCCGGCACCCACGAGGTAGGCGATCCCGGGCTTCGGGTTGCGTTTCCCCTTTTTCACTGCGACGACGCCCGCCTGCGCAGGGCGCGGATGCGGCGATACAGGCTGATCGCGTATCCAGCGTAGAGCAGCGCCGCGACGGCGTAGGCGGCGTAGAAGTAGGGATAGTGGGGATATACCGAGACCATCATGCCGCTCCCTGTGCATCGCTCGCGTCCTGCTCCGCGGCGAGCCGATAGCGAACGCGCACGAACGCGACGTAGAGCAGCGTGAAGGCGGCAATCGACAGCAGCAGCGTGGTCAGCATCTCGGGCGGCATCGAC
>JANOCW010000105.1:0-1815 GCA_031412375.1 Gemmatimonadaceae bacterium
GCGGCTCATTGCGACGAACAAGCGCGGCCAATCCGTCTCGGTGATCGAGCTGGCCTCCGGCAAGGAGCTCGCCCGTATCCGGACATCGCGCCCCGTCGTGCACGGCGTCTCCATCGCCCCCGACGACCGCTACGCGTTCATCTCGATCGAGGGGGTCGGCTCGGCGCCCGGCACCGTCGACATCGTGGACCTCCGTTCGATGCGCGCGGTGGCGTCGGTCGACGTCGGGCAGATGGCGGGCGGGATCGACTTCTGGAAGACGGAGCCGGTCGTCCGGAAGTAGCGGTCAGGGGGTTGTCCGTCCCGCTCGCGGCAGCGTGAGCGTGAACGTCGATCCGACGTTCGTCGTGCTCACGACGGTGACGTCACCGCCCATCGCGCGCGCGAGCTTGCGACTGATGGCGAGGCCGAGCCCCGTGCCGACTTCCTCCGCTCCGGGGCGCGTGACCTGTACATAGGGCTCGAAGACGCGTTCCAGGTCCCCGGAGGGGATTCCGATCCCAGTGTCGCGCACCGTGATCGCGACGTGGGGGCCCGCTGACTCCCACGACACGGTGACGGTCCCACCCGCCGGCGTGAACTTCACGGCGTTCGTAAGCAGATTCAACATGATCTGGTGCAGCTTCGCGCGGTCGGCGAGCACGAGGGCGGCCGGTGCGCCGGCATGATAGGCGTAGCGGACGCCCTTCTCCTCGCAATCGGACTCCATGCAGGCCTGAAGGTCCTGGAGGGCGGTATCGACGGGAACGTGCGCAAGCGCAAGGTCGAGGTGGCCACTGTCGAGGCGCGCGACGGCGAGCGCGTTGTCCAGCACGCGCAACAGGTGCTCGTGACAGGCCGCGATACTGTCGATCACACCGTGCTGGATGGGCGTCAGGTCGCCGTGCGCACCCCTGCGGAGCCGCTCGATGAAGCCATGCGCGGCGGCGACCGGGGTGCGAATCTCGTGGCTCACCATGCCGAGAAGATCGACGTATGACGGGAACGATCCGGCACCGGTGCGATGCCGCCCACGTCCGCTCACGTCCGCCCAGAGGCGCGCAGCGATTCCCACCTGCGCCGTCTGTTCCGCTGCGCGCGATGCGAGCTCCTCACTCACCTGCAGCAGTCGGGACTGCGCCGCTTCGTGCGCAGAATCGTCTCGGATCATCCAGCGCAGGCCGCCCGCCGCGTGTGGGCTTGCGAGGATGGGCGCGGCCGAGATCGCGATCGGGACGGTCGAACCGTCGCGGGCGAGCAGTTCGCTGCGCCAGTGCACCGTGGTCCCCCCTCGCCGGACGTTGCCCATCTGCAGCCGGAACTCGCGTCGGTACCCGGCCTCGATGAACGAGGGCAGCGACACGGGGGTGAGGCTGGGCTGCGAGATGCCGAACAGCGTTGCCGCGGCCACGTTGCATCCGCGGATCCGACCATCGTTATCGGTGATGATATAGAGATCGGGCGCGAGGTCGAAGAACTCCTGATGCCCCGGTTGTGCGGCCTCGGCGTCGGCCTCGCTGCTCGATTTCGGCGTGAGACGGAGCCCGGACCGGAATCGTTCCGTCATTTACGGCTGCCTCGGCATCGGGCTCACGTCGCTGGCGCCTGGGCGGGAAGCTCGAGCGTGAACACGGTCCCCCTGCCGACGACGCTCACGAAGCTCAGTTCCCCGCCCATCAGACGAGCGAGGTCGCGACTGATCGACAGCCCGAGCCCTGTCCCGCCGTGCAGCGTCGTGAGGTCTCGCCCGAGCTGCACGAAGGGCTGGAAGGCCATCTCGTGCTGGTCGTTCGGAATGCCGATGCCGCTGTCGCGCACGCGGATCGCCACGGTGGC
>JANOCW010000106.1:0-12435 GCA_031412375.1 Gemmatimonadaceae bacterium
CGTCGATCTCGGCATCGGGATGCCATTCTCCCGTACGAACCTCGAGCCGAACGGTCAGGACACCGTCGCGCAACCTGCCCGCCGGGGCGCGGTTGTCGTTGGCAACGATGCGCTCGACGTTGCGGATGGCAGGAGCCGCCGCAGAGGCGATCATCCCGAGCGTGAGCAGCAGCACGTACTTCGGCATTCGCAGCTCTGTTGACAGGGTGGGGACGGAGCGCACGCGCATCGTCGAGAGGTCCGTAATAACTCCGCCATCGTCAGCGCGCCAGTGATTGTCCGACATCGCGCCGGGAGTACGGTGTCGTGAGCGCGCTGCGAGTGCTGGCGGCCATCAGGTGATCCAGGCGGGCCCGGCCTGAATGAGCCGATCTCCGGCGGTTTCGCGCGTTCCCGTTGAGCGCCACTACGACCTCCGCTGCAGTCGGGTCCCACGTCCTGCATGAGGGGACGGCAGTCGGGCGATCGTACTAAGAGCGCGTTAACTCCCAGCCACACCCAGCGCGCAAGCCGAGGCAACGATGGAAGCCAATCAGCTCATGGGCAGTCGATTCTCGTCGGACGACGAGCTTCGCGGGTACGTCGAGTCGGAACTGGAGCGGACCGTAAGAACCGAGCATCCGGATCTTCGCGTGGACTTCGGGCCGCGTGAGTTCACCGTGGTGCCGCGATTCACGCCATTGTGCTGGCTCATCGAGTCGGCGCGGACAGATCACACAATGACCCTCCGGGACAGACACTACCTCCTCGAAGCCCGCCGTTCCGAGGGCCAGTTCGTCATCTGGTTCGGCGGTATGCACGGATTCACAACCGGAGACGGCACAACCAGAGATGTCATTCTGCCGGCGGTCCATGTGCCATTCTCGCTGCTCCACCATGGTGCACGCCCCACGCACTCGGGCTATGGCGTCGGAGCGGTGCTATCCTGGATGCTTGCGCATGCCCAGTCCCCCGCCGGCGAGTGGGACCCGATGGTGTACCCCATGAATGGCCATCGCTAGCGGTGCGGCATGCGGCCTGTGGCCTCCCCATGCAAGGACATTGCTACTGCCGATTGGAAGCGAAACAACGGTCCCGAGGGCAGTTTGCAGTGACCGAGCGCTCGTATGCCGGGTCGTGTCACAAGGAGGAGCCACCATGCGCCTGCGCACGCGTTCCGATCTCGTCGTTTTTGCCACGATGCTGACCCTGGTCGGCGGGGGATGCCGTGGCCCCGGCACTGATCCCGAATCAAGCCTGATGACATCGAGGGCGCGCTGGGCGAGGCTTGCGCCCCCCGCGTACGCGTTCACCCTCCACATCAGTTGTGAGTGTCTTCCCGAGATGAGCGGGCCGGTGCGGATCTCGGTGCGTGACGGTGCCGTGGAGTCACGACAGTATGTGCAGTCGGGCGCGGCCGTGAGTGCGGCGTATGCCGAATCATTTCCCGCGATCGAAGGGCTGTTCGCGAAGATCGAGCAGGCGGTTCGCGATGGGACGCGACCCTTGGAGGTCCGCTACGATGCCACGCTCGGGTATCCGCTCAGGATCGTCATCGGAGACCCGGCCGTCGACGCGCCGGTCTTCACCGTGAGCGACTTCCAGCCTCGGTAGCGCAGCGGACCGACCGTCGCGAGTGCGGCTGTCGGTGCCCCACCCGGTACGTATCGTGCATCTGCTCTGCGGTACGCATGCTCGCGGCGGCCCCTGCTCGCGCCCTCCGAGCGAAGCGAGGCCCATCTCGCTGTGTGTCATCCCGCAAATGGAGGCCGTTCATGCTGTCCATCTCCCCCGTCGTATCGCCCACCGGCTCGTCGACGGACTTCCGACAACTGCTCATCCAGCAGCGGCGGGAGGTCCTCGATGCGTGGGTCGAGGAGCAGCTCAAGCAGGGCCGCGTCGAAAGCCTGCCGGCCGCGGAGCTTCGGGAGCAGTGTGACCAGTTCCTGTCGCTCCTCGCCGGCCCGGCAAACTCCGACTCGATCCTCGACGTCAACGATCCGGCGTGGATGCCGGCGCGTGCGTTCCTCGCCGATCTCTCGCGTTCGCGCGCGCGCCTCGGGTTCTCGCCCTCGGAAACGGCGAGCTTCGTCTTCGCCCTGAAGCGTCCGCTGTTCGCGCTGCTCCGCCGTGAGTTCTCCGGAAATGCGCAGCAGCTCGCCGACCAGACATGGCTCGCCACGGAGCTCCTCGACCAGCTCGGCCTCCTCACGATGGAGGAATACCAGCGCGGCCGCGAAGAGGTCATTCGCAGCCAGCAGCACGAGATGCTCGAGCTCTCCACGCCGGTCCTCATGCTGTGGGATGGCGTTCTCGCCCTGCCGCTCATCGGTACGCTCGACAGCGCGCGAACGCAGATCGTGATGGAGACGCTCCTCCAGCGCATCGTCGAGACGGGCGCACAGATCGCGATCATCGACATCACGGGCGTGCCGACCGTCGATACGATGACCGCGCAACACCTGCTCAAGACCGTCACGGCAACCCGGCTGATGGGCGCCGAATGCATCATCAGCGGCATTCGTCCCCAGATCGCCGCCACCATCGTCCACCTCGGCGTGGACCTCGGGGTCGTCACGACCAAGGCCACGCTGGCCGATGCGTTTCGCGTGGCGCTCTCCCGCTCAGGGCGAACGGTCACGCACGGATCGTCCGACATCAGCGAGTAACCGGTCGTGGAGCGGATCCCGATCATTCGCATGGGCCGGTGTCTCCTGGTCACGATCCAGGTGGACATGTACGACCAGCTCGCGATGACGTTGCAGCACGACCTCACCGAGCAGATCGCCCGTCAGGGCTCGGAGGGCGTACTGCTCGATATCTCCGCGCTCGAGATCGTCGACTCGTTCATCGGCCGCATGATCGCGAATACGGCCGCCATGGCGCGCGTGCTCGGCGCCGATACGGTGCTCGTCGGCATGCAGCCGGCCGTCGCGATCACGCTGGTCGAGCTCGGGCTGTCACTGCCGGGCATCATTACGGCGCGCAACGTCGAGATGGGGATGGCGCTCCTCGACCGGGTGGCCACGAGCCGCAGTTAGCGGTGACGCTCGTCGTTGCCCGGTTCGTGCGCTATGGTCTGCATTCCGACGTCGATGTGGTGGCCGCGCGACGGGCGGTCAACGACGCTGCGAAGGAGATCAGGCTCGGGATACTCGACCGCACCAAGGTGGTCACGGCCGCGAGCGAGCTCGCCCGCAATACGGTCGTTCACGGCGGAGGCGGCACCATGTCGCTCGAGATCGTGCGCGATGGGACTCGGGAGGGTCTGCGAGTCACCTTCGACGACCAGGGGCCGGGCATCGAGGACATCGATCGCGCGCTCCAGGACGGCTACTCGTCGGGGAGTGGAATGGGGTTGGGCCTGCCGGGCGCGCGGCGGCTCGTGAATGATTTCTCACTGACATCGACCTTCGGCACCGGGACATCCGTCACGATCATCCGGTGGCGCCCGTGACCGCGCCGGGTGTGAGCGCACCCCGCGTCTCGATGCTGCATGTGGTTCAGGATGAGAGCGAGGTCGGCGCCATCCGGGTGGATGCCGTGGCGATGGCACGCGCGCACGGACTCGACGAAGCGACGGTCGACCGGCTGGGCGTCGTCGTCACCGAAGTGGCCGGAAACATCGCGCGGCACGCAGGGGGCGGTCAGATCATCCTCCGCTCGGTGGGCGAGCAAGGCACCGGCTGCGTCGAGATCCTCGCGCTCGACAGGGGACCGGGGATCTCTGACAAGACGCGGGTGATGCGCGAAGATGCCATGCCCGCCGGCGGCGTCCCGCGCGACAGTGGTCTGTCGGGGATCAGGCGCCTCGCCGACCTGTTCGACATCTACTCCCACCCCGGCCGTGGGACGGCACTGGTGGCGCATGTCGGCGCACCGCCCGGGGATGATGCAGAATCCCGTGCTGCCGTCGAGGCCGCGCGACACGGATCCATCGGCGCGGTGTGCGTGCCCCTGCGCGGTGAGGTTGCGTGCGGTGACGACTGGGTGGTAGAAGTCGTGGATGGTCGCACCGTGATCATGCTTGTCGACGGACTCGGCCACGGACCGGAGGCCGCGATGGCGGCACGCGCCGCGATTGCGCTATTTCGCGGCGTAGCGGGCAAGGCGCCTGATATCATGCTGGGAGCGCTGCACGCGGCGCTGCACCACACGCGAGGCGCCGCATTATCCATTACGGTCCTCGACCATGGCCGGAACACCCTCCGGTTCTGTGGCGTCGGAAATGTCGACGGTCGCATCGTGACGTCGGACACGAACCGGCACCTCGTTCCCCAAAACGGGATCGTCGGTCACACGATGCCGCGGGTCCATGCGGATGATATTCCGTGGCCGCCCGCCGGGCACCTGGTGATGCACTCAGATGGGATCTCGTCGCGGTGGCGCGCCGGGGCTTATCCCGGGCTGCTCGCGCGGCACCCCGCGCTCCTCGCCGGGGTCCTCTTTCGCGACTGTGCACGCGCACGTGACGACGCCACGGTCCTCGTGGTTCGCGACCGCACGCCCGCCTCCCCCGCCTAGCGCGCGATGCGACTTCCGCTACTGACTGTCGCCCTCCGGCGCGAAAACGACCTCCTGCTCGCGCGCCAGCGCGCTCGGCAGGTCACCAAGCTCCTTGGCTTTTCCGCCGGTGACTCGACCCGAATCACGACGGCGCTGGCCGAGATCGCCCGCAACGCCCTCGTGTACGGCGGCGGTGGGACCATCGCGTTCTTCATCGAGGACCAACAGCACGGGTCCCAGGCCCTGACGCTTCACATCGCCGACAAGGGCCCCGGGTTCGCCAATCTCGACACGATCCTGGCAGGCCAGTATGGATCGGAAACCGGAATGGGAGTCGGCATCACCGGATCGCGCGCTCTCATGGACCGTTTCCACATCGAGACTGGCGTCGGGAAGGGCACTCGCGTGCTGATGTCGATGAGCCTGCCACGCTCTGCGCCGCGGGTTGGAAGCGCCGAGATTGCACGCCTCACCGACACGCTGACCGCGCGGGAAGATGGCAGCCCCTTCAGCGAGCTCCAATTCCAGAATCAGGAGCTGCTGCACGCGCTCGACGAGATCACCAATCGGCAAAAGGAAGTCGAGCGCCTGAGTCTCGTTGCGGAGCACGCGCGCAGCCGTGCCGAGGAGGCGCAGGTCGTGGCGGAACGGTCGCTGGTGGTGCAGGAGCGCTTCATGGCGCTGACGACGCACGAGATCCGGACCCCGCTCAACGCGATGCTCGGGTTTCTCGAATTGCTCGACATGGAGCTCTCCACGGTCCTGAACGAGAAGCAAAGCGGATACTTCCACCGGATCCAGCGCGCCTGCCAGCACCTGATTGGCGTGACGAACGATTTCCTCGTGATGGCAAAGGGCGAGGCCGGCAGCCTGCAGGTCGCGCGACACTCGGGAGCAGCCCGACACGTGATCAAGGAAGCGGCGGCGCTGGTCGCGCCACAGGCCGCCGCGCGCCCGGTGGAGATCACGCTCACGGAGACCACGGAACACATCATGTACATGGGCGATGTGGACCGCGTCCGCCAGGTGCTCATCAACGTCCTCGGGAATGCGGTGAGCTTCACGCCCCCGGGCGGGCACATCCGCGTGACCGCCGCACGCGTTGAAGCAGCCCCCGAGAGCAGCGAGCTGGTCGGTGGGCCGTGGTGCACGATACGGGTCGAGGACTCGGGGCCGGGGATTCCCCCTGACAAGGTGGCTGGTGTCTTCGAGCCGTTCGTGCAACTGGCCTCCGCCAGCCAATCCGGACGGAAGGGAACGGGCCTTGGCCTCACAGTGAGTCGTCAGCTCGCACTCCTGATGGGCGGTGACCTGATCGCCGAGGGGTCGGCGGGCATCGGTGGCGGCGCGGCGTTCACGCTCTGGCTCGCGGTCGGCGTGACGCCCGAGGGGCCAGTGGAGCGCCGGCAAGCGACTCCCGCCGCCGCGCATCCAGCCATCTGATACGGGGTCTGGCCAGATCTCTTCAGGCGCCATGAGCCTGCGGACACTGCGGGAACCCGCACTCGCGATCGACCATTCACCGTGGCAACGACGCCGACCGGACTCGATCGGCGCCTGTACCTGACCGGGGGAGACCGAGATGCCGTTTGTAAAGACGAAGGGTGCGCATGCGACGGAGATCTACTATCAGGATCTCGGCAAGGGACAGCCAGTCGTCATGATCCACGGATGGCCACTGAGCCACCGCATGTGGGAATCGCAGATCAGCGCCCTGGCCGACGCCGGGTATCGATGCGTCGCCTATGATCGCCGCGGCTTCGGCGAGTCGGGCAAGCCGGTGGGTGGCTACGACTACGACACCTTCGCATCGGATCTCAACGATCTGATGACCCAGCTCGACCTGCGCGACGCGGTGCTCGTTGGTTTTTCGATGGGCGGGGGTGAAGTGGCCCGATACATCGGCCGGTACGGATCGGAGCGCGTGTCGAAGGCGATGCTGCTCGGCGCCGTTCCTCCTTTCCTGCTCAAGACCTCCGACAACCCGGAGGGCGTCGAAAAAAAGCTGTTCGACGGAATGATCGACGGCGTCAGGAAGGATCGCATCGCGTTCCTCGAAGAGTTCTTTCCGAACTTCTACAACTTCGATCCCAAGTTGAAGAGCGTCAGCGCCGACCTGATTCCGTTCAGCAAGTGGATCGCGTGGGGCGCATCCCCGCTCGCGACGCAGCAGTGCATTACGGCGTTCGGCACGACCGACTTTCGCCCGGACCTGAAGAAGATCACCGTGCCGACGCTGATCGCGCACGGCGATGCCGACCGCATCGTGCCGTTCGACGTGTCCGGCAAGCGCTCGCACGAAATGATCAGGGGTAGCCGGCTCGAAGTGTTGAAAGGGGCACCGCACGGCTTTGCGGCGACGCACCCGCAGCAGCTCAACAAGCTGATGCTCGACTTCCTGCGATCGTAAGATCGTCCGGTCCGACACGGCGCATGACCTCGCGCCGTGACGGGCCGGACGATGGTCGTACCCGCTGCTCAGAAGAGGTAGCGCATTCCGACCTGAACTTGCCGCGGGTCTCCCAATCCGCTGCGGATGGTGCCGTCGAAATTGAACAGGGGTGAGGTCGCGGCCGGGTCGCGGAAATTGTTCGAGTTCGTGACGTTGAAGACTTCGACGATCGCTTCCAGCATGCCGCCGCGCCCAATCTCGAATGGCCGCGAGAGGCGGATGTCCCACGAGAAGTACGCATTGTCCTTGCGCAGCGTGTTGCGCTCGAGGATGTGACCGTCGGGGCAGATGCGATCGCTCGGCTGCGTCGCCCGTCCCCGATTGTCCCCGGCGCACTTGGCGGATGTCGGCTGCGCCGAGTAGGCGCTGATACGATTGTTGACATGGATGCTGCCCGGGGCGCGAATCAGCGTCCAGGCATTGAAGCGATGGCGCTGGTCGCGGTCGCTGTAGCCGTACTCGGCGTCGAGCGAGTCGGCGCGCGCGTAGCGGAAGGAGAATGGGTCGCGCTCGTTGTCGTCATCCGACTTGTCCGACGACAGCGTGTAGTTGACCTGATACTGGAAGCGCGGGTCGAGCATGCGCTTGAGCCCGATGGTGACGCCGTTGTAGCGCGACTTCGCGCTCGACTCTACGGTCGTGAGCGTGCTAATCCCGTTTCCGCCCGCCAGGCCCGTCAACCACGGGCTGCCGAACTGCGCGGCATTGCGATTCACGAAGCGCGTGAGATTGTCGGTGGCGGCGTAGGTGTAGCTCACGAAGGCGGCGGTGCGATCGGTGATCTCGCTCTCGAACGCGACGCTCGAGCTCCACGTGCGCGGATTCCGGAAATCCTTGTCGAAGACGAACACGTCTGGGCGGAATGGCACGCCGGTGGGGGCGGGCACCAGGCTGTCGTAGGCGGGCGGACGCCCGAGAATCGGGATGAGCGCCGAATTGCGGAAGATCGTTTGCCCGATCGAACCGTTGGTACTGCGCGCGCTGGCGAGGTTGAGCCCCGGGATGCGGGCGTAGTACAGCCCTGTCGTCGCCCGCAACACGCGCCGGCCATCGTTCTGCATGTCCCAGGCAATACCGAGCCGCGGCTGGAACATCTTCAGGTCGGACGGAATCGTCCCATCGGAGGGAAAGGTGTAGGTGCCGGTCGTGTTCGTCACCGTGCGGCCGATGAAGCCGTTGAAGAACACCTCGTCCGGTGGCGTGATCGGATCGGGCTGGTACTGTGCTTCCCACCGCAGGCCGTAGTTGAGCGTCAGGTTCGGGCTCGGCTTCCACGAGTCCTGCACGTACAGGGCGACGTCGTGCTGAACGATCGACTGCGTCCCGGCATCCTCCACCGAGCGGCCACCGACTCCCGCCTGCTGGAGATAGAGCTCGATCGGGCCGGTGATGGTGGAGCCCGCCGGGCAGGCACCGGAATTGTTTCTCGTGCCATTCGAGCACTCGACGTAGCCCGAGCCCTGCTGGGCATAGTTGATGAAGCCGGTGACACTGCTGAAAATGAAGCGGCCATTGGCGAAGCCGATGAAGGTCTGCTTGGTCTCGGTGCGGTTCCACTCGCCGCCCACCTTGAACAGGTGGTTTCCCTTCACCCATGACAGGTTGTCGAGCAGCTGCACGCGCGTGTCGTGGTCCTTCACCGGAATGAAGAAGGGGCGGCCGAATCGGAACCCGGATCCGAAATCCGCGCCAGTGTCCGGGAAGTCGCGACCGTTCGCGAACGTCGGACCGTCATAGGGACGGGGGCGGTCCTCGCGGGCGAGCTGAAAGCGGAACTCGTTCGCGACTGTTTCCCCGAGCTGCGATGAAACCGCGCCGTTGAGTGCGTTGGAGTAGTCGCGCTCGATCGCGTTCGCGCTGCGTCCCCAGGTGTCGAAGTCGAACGTCCCGTTCTCCTGCCGCGAGTTCGTGTAGTTGTACTTGAGCGACATGCGGTGCGCGGCGCTCGCGTTCCAGTCGAGCTTCATCAGCAGCGCGTTCGCGTCGTTCGTCCGGTCGATCGGGCCGAAGTCGTTCGCGAGCGCGCCGCCGAACGCCGTCTGCAGAAACGTCTGCAGCGAGTCGAAGGCACTGCTCTGCGGCCGTGTCTTCTGCTTGGTCTCCTTGTAGAGCTGCTGGTCGTAGGCCACGAAGTAGAACAGGCGGTCGCGCACGATCGGCCCGCCGAGGGTGAAGCCGAACTGGTTCTGGGAGAAGTCGGGATCGAGGCGTGCGAGCCGGTATTCCGCGACCGAGGCGAGTGGCGAGTACTTGCCGAAGTAGTGGAGGGATCCCTTCGTCTGGTTCGTGCCCGACTTGGTAATGACGTTCACGAACCCGCCGCTCGAGCGTCCAAACTCGGCGTTCGCCCCCTGCGAGACGACAACGAGCTCCTGCACGGCGTCGAGGTTGAACGTGAACGCGGGCCGCTGACCGCCGCGCTGCTCGCCGAAAAAGGGATTGTTGAAGTCGGCGCCGTCCACCGAGACGTTGTTGTGAATCCCGCGCTGCCCGCCGATCGAGAGCTCATCGCCATCCGGACCCTGCGTGATGGCGACGTTGGGCGTGAGCAGCGTGAGGTTCAGGAAGTTGCGCCCGTTGTTCGGCAGGGCCGCCACGACCTCGCTGGAAAGCTGCGTCGCCGACTCGGAGCGGGTCGCGTCGACGAGCGCCGCTTGCGCGTTGATGGTGACTTCCGTCAGCGTCTGGACCGCACGTTGCAGCACCATCGAAGCCTCGACCGTCTGCCCGAGGCGAACGGCGAGCCCGCGCCGCGACTCCGGACGGAAGCCGATTGCCCGAACGGTGACATCGTAGTTCCCCAGCGGGAGGAGGGTCGCGACGAAGAGTCCGCGATCGCTGCTCGTGACGACGCGCTGGTAATTGGTCTCCGTGCCGCGCAGCGTGACCGACGCTCGCGCGACGGGGGCGCCCGCCGAATCGGTGAGCAGGCCGCGCATGACCCCGGTGGTTGCCTGTGATTGAGCCGGCAACGTGGAGGGAGCGGCGGCGATGATTGCCGCCACGGCGAGCGGGGCGAGCCCGGCTCGGTGAACAGCACGGCGCAGAGCGTCAAGGGGCATGGAGAGGTCTCGTCGAATGGGAGGACCGGCGGGTGCGAAGATACTGGCGCAGGTTCCGCGCGGAGGCAACAAACAGTTGGCGGCGCAAGCGGTCGTTACAATCGGTGGCACTGACGGGCACGCGAGGGCGTTCGTCTGGTCTCAGGTGGAGAGTGAATGGAAGTGAGCAGATCGACAGAGAACACGACGCCAATCCGGGACCGGCCACTCATCCTTCTCACCGGTGCGAGCGGGTACGTCGGCGGGCGCCTGCTGCGCGCCCTGGAGAGTCAGGGGCATCGCATCCGTTGCCTCGCGCGGCGTCCGCAGGTGCTCGAACAAAAGGTCGGGCCATCGACGGAAGTCGTCGCTGGCGACGTGCTCGACCCGGCGAGCCTCGTCCCCGCGCTGCAGGGGGTCGATGTCGCCTACTTTCTCGTTCACTCGATGGGATCGAGTGGCTCGTTCGAGAAGAGCGACCGCCTGGCGGCGAAGAATTTCGGCGAGGCGGCGAAAGCGGCTGGTGTCCAGCGGATCATATACCTGGGCGGGCTGGGGAACGAGGACGTCGTCCTCTCGGCACACCTTCGCAGCCGACAGGAAGTGGGAGAGATTCTGCGTGCGTCGGGCGTCCCGGTGCTCGAGTTTCGGGCGTCGATCGTCATTGGCTCGGGGAGTCTCTCGTTCGAGATGATTCGCTCCCTCGTACATCGCCTGCCGATCATGATCACGCCGAAGTGGGTCAACGTCACGGCGCAGCCAATCGCGATCCATGACCTCCTCGAGTACCTGATCGCGGGGCTCAGGCTTCCCATTGCCGAGTGCCGGGTGTACGAGATCGGCGGATCCGACCAGGTTTCCTACGCCGACATCATGCGGGTGTACGCGCGACTCCGCGGGCAACGCCTCTGGATGATCCCGGTCCCCGTCCTGACCCCGTATCTCTCCAGCCTCTGGCTCGGATTGGTGACGCCCTTGTACGCTCGCGTCGGCCGAAAGCTCATCGAGAGCATCGTGCATCCGACGGTGGTGCGCGACGACGCTGCCCTCCGGACGTTTGCGATTCGTCCGATGGGCGTGGAAGCGGCTGTCCGGCGTGCACTCGCCGCTGACGCCAGGCAGTTCACGCCGACGCGATGGACAGACGCTGTCTCGTCCGCGGGAACGCAGCGGTCATGGCAGGGCGTCGAGTTCGGGGCGCAGCTCGTGGATTCGCGAACGGCGACGGTGGCCACGTCTCCCGCACACGCATTCCGTCCAATCCAAAGCATTGGCGGCGATACGGGGTGGTACGGGGTGGAATGGCTGTGGCGGCTGCGCGGCTTCCTCGACCTGCTGGTGGGTGGCGTCGGCATGAGACGCGGACGACCGTCCGCCTCGACCCTCGGTGTCGGGGATACGGTGGACTTCTGGCGCGTGGAAGCGCTCGAGCCGAACCGACGGCTTCGGCTCGTCGCCGAGATGAAGCTGCCGGGCCGCGCGTGGCTGGAGTTCGAGGTGACGGGCCAGGGCTCGGTGGCAACGATACGTCAGACCGCGATCTTCGATCCGGTGGGATTCATCGGACGAGCCTACTGGTACGCGCTCTATCCGCTGCACCAGGTCGTATTCGGCGGAATGCTGCGCGGAATCGCCCGCGCTGCGATGCGTGAGTCGAGCGTGACTCCGTCCCCATGACGCCACGCCGCATCGTGGTGAATGATCGGATGCAGCAGGGCTATGTGTACGTTCGCACCGCTCCGGCAGGCCGCGGCTTCGATCCGACGTTCACCCCCGAATTGACGCCTCGCGAAATGCTCGGCCTGGGCGTGTTCGGGGGCAGGTACCTCACCGATTGCCGCCGCGAGTTTCCGGCGAGCTGGTTCCGCGGCGCGCGGCTCTCACCGGAGCGGCACGACGCCGCGCTCAACTACTTCGGCGTCGACGCATCGCAGCCGCTCGCCGTATGGCGGCGCAATGGATGGATCCACGCCGCCGACCCGCGCGGATGGTTTCAGTGGTACTGTCGCTACTACAGCGGTCGGCGCCACGCGGATGATGCGCGACAGATCCGGCGGTGGCGACAAATGGTTCGGCACGTGACCCAGGTCAGGCGGGGTTGCGATCCCGGAGACCTGACCTGCCGGCCGAAACAGCGACAGGCGCTGCTGCACTGGGCATACGATAGCCGGCAGATCTAGCGAACCGGATGCACGCCGCTGCCCGTCACCCGACCGCGTTGACTTTACCACGCGGGCGGGAGAAGATGGGGACGCTCGTAGCTGCAGCGTGCCTGTCCCGCCGACGGTTGCTGACGTTCCCACCTGCGTTCAACGGAGAACGGTATGAGAACCCTTCCGATGGCCATCCTCACCATCCTGACCGCGTCGGCGCCCGCCGCTGCCCAATGCAGCGACGCGGAGAAGACGAAGCTCAAGGAGTTCGACCTGGCGTGGGGAGAGGCGACGACCGGCGGCA
>JANOCW010000107.1:0-3155 GCA_031412375.1 Gemmatimonadaceae bacterium
TCGACGACAAGGAGTCGCTTCGCGCCGGAAGGTGCGCTCAACGGGTTGGGCATGCGCGCCCGTGGAGGCGCCGTGATCAGCTCTGACATGGTCGATGCGGGGGGAGGAGAGGTCTCGGGTATGACGCTCCGGTCAACCCCCCGTAACCCCGACATCGCGACGCAGATCCACCGCGCACAGCGCTGTGGCGCGGGCGTGCGCGAACGCGACGGTGACTGATTTCTTTATAGGCGCTCGACCGTCGTCCGCTGCGACCGCAGCTGCGCTACTTCACCGTTCGGCGGGCGTCGGCGAGGGCGAGGTCGATGTCAACGGCGTGCAGCGTGTACTCGGGAAGATTCTTCACCCGTTCGCTGCGTTCCGCGGCAAGGAGCCTTCGCTCGAAGTCGCGAGCGGCGGGCACATCGCCGCGGAACTGTGCAGCGCGCACCGCGAGCGCGAGGCCGAGCAGATGGTTCGGGTTTTCGCGCAGAATCGTGTCAGCCTGTGCGGTCGCAACATCCGCCGTCTGCGCGGCCACCCCCACGCGACCGAGGTCGTAGCGCAGGTGGAGATCGAGCGGCTCCATGCTGCGGAGTTGCGGGATGAACATGTTCAGCGCGATGAACTGCACGCTGTCGGTCTTCCCTTCGCCGTCGAGCTGCATGATCCGATCGTAGAGGCGGTTTGCCCGCTCCTCGGGACTCATCGACGAGATGTCAGGCGCGCGCCCGCCGTTGCCACCACCCATGGGCGCCGGAAAGTCGAGCCCGGGCTGGGGGATGGCGGTGACGGGTGCGTCGAGCGTGGATCCGCGCGAGGCGCCGATTCGCGGGCTCGCGACGAGCGCGATGAGGGCACAGAGGGCGATCAGCGCAACGGCCCATGGCAGTGGATCGCGCCCACCCGAAGCCGGCGCGGCAGGGATCCGACTGCCGGCGGGAGTTCCGCAGCGGTGGCAGAACCTGGCGCCTGGCGTCAGCGCGGACCGGCAGCCCGCGCAGCTTCCGCCGGACAGCGATGCGCCACAGGAGGCACAGAATTGTCCCGTGGCGGGTGATCCGCAGGATGGGCAGGTAGTACTCGACGTGACCGCGGTCGGCATGCGGGGAAATTATACGACCGACGGGACCCACGCATGTGTGCGACGGGGACGGCACCTGTGGGTGCCGTCCCCGCGTGCTCCTTTCGTCGGTGCCGACCCCTACTGCGAGTGGCGCGCCCCGGGCTCGGAGATCTTCTCGATCGTGCGTTCGGCCTTCTTGTCGTCAGCCTGCGCGACGATATCGGCCTGGGCAACGATCCCGACCAGCTCGCCGCGCTCATCCACGATCGGGATGCGACGCACCTGTTCCTTGCCCATCACCTTCATCACATCATCGACGCTGTCCGTCGTCCTGCACGTCTTGACGTCGGATGACATCGCTTCGCGCACGGGGCAGTCCGGGGAGGTGTGACCTGCGGCGACGTGCCGGACGGTGATGTCGCGGTCGGTAATGATGCCGACAACCGTCTTCGACCTGGCCGAGCGAACGACAGGGAGCATGCCCACATCCTCGCTCTTCATGAGCTGAGCCGCCTCCCGCACGGTCGTTTCGGGAGTCACGGACTTCGGGTTCTTCGCCATGATGTCCTGCGCCTTCATCGCCCCTCCATTGTCATGGGAGAATGTCTTCGATCGGACCTCCAAAATGGGCAAGAGGAGGGCCAGTCCTTCCGCCGGTGGAGCGTGGCACGCGTTCGTTGACGCTCCGCCCGGCGCACGGGTAGCTTCCCGGTCCATTCGATCTCCCCGACATCGAGGCTTTCGTGGTCCCCAGATCGCACATGCTGATACCCAACCCGGAGGGTGCGGGAAAGAAGGACATCCTCGAATTCGCCAGCCGGAACAACGTGCGATTCCTCCGGCTGCAGTTCACCGACATCGTCGGCGTGAACAAGAACGTGGAGATTCCGGCGTCCCAGTTCGAGAAGGCGCTCGAGGGCGACATCATGTTCGACGGCTCCTCGATCGAAGGGTTCGTCCGGATCGAGGAGTCCGACATGCTGCTCGCGCCCGACCTCGGCACCTTCCGGATCTTTCCCTGGGGCGATCCTGAAAACCGCGTGGCGCGGTTGATCTGCGACATCAACATGCCGGACGGAACGCCGTTCGTCGGTGATCCGCGGCGGGTACTGAAGTCGCAGATCGCGAAGGCTGCGAAGATGGGCTATGTGATGAACGCGGGGATGGAAGCTGAGTTCTTCATGTTCAAGAAGGGGCCGGATGGCGAACCGTCGACGGTGACCCATGATGTCGGCGCCTACTTCGACCTGACGCCGGTCGACCTCGGCGAAGATGCACGCCGCGCGATCGTCGATGTGCTCGAGCGAATGGGCTTCGAGGTCGAAGCCGCGCATCACGAGGTCGCCCACGGCCAGCACGAGATCGACTTCCGTTATGCCGATGCGCTGACGACCGCCGACAACATCGCGACCTTCCGGTTCGTCGTGCGAAACGTCGCGCAGCAGTTCGGGTTGCACGCGTCGTTCATGCCGAAGCCGATCTACGGGCAGAACGGGAGCGGGATGCACACGCACCAGTCGCTCTTCCGCGGCAAGGCCAACGCCTTCTGGGACAAGGATGCCCAGTGGGAGCTGTCGCAGACGGCGCTCCACTACATTGGCGGCCTGCTCCAGCATGCGCGCGGCTACTGCGCCATCACCAACCCGCTCGTGAACTCGTACAAGCGGCTCGTCCCCGGATTCGAGGCGCCGGTGAACGTCGCCTGGTCGATGCGCAATCGCTCACCGATGATCCGCATTCCCGATCGTCGCGGGGCGGGCACTCGTATCGAGCATCGCATTCCGGACCCGTCGGCCAACCCGTATCTCGCGCTCGCGGTGCAGCTCGCCGCAGGGCTCGACGGCATCGCGACCGAGGCGGACTCCCGGGAGCCGGTCAACACCAACATCTGGGAGATGTCACACCGCGAGAAGCGACGGCTGCGGATCGATGACCTTCCGCACAATCTCGAGGAGGCGTGCGACGAGCTCGAGAAGAACGACGTGATCACGGCGGCACTCGGGGAGCACATCACGCGCAACTTCCTCGAAGCCAAGCGGCAGGAATGGCGGGACTACATCAGCCAGGTGTCGCAGTGGGAGCTGGATAATTATCTGGCCAAGTATTGAAC
>JANOCW010000108.1:0-15747 GCA_031412375.1 Gemmatimonadaceae bacterium
TGACGCCGGCGAGCTCGGCGCAACGGTCAAGCTCGCCGGGGGCGGTGTCACGCAACCGCTGCCAGTCAGCAGCAGCGCGGTGCAGGTAAGCGTTGCGAGTCTCCGCATAAAACCTCCATGGGCGGGTGACCGACAGAGTCTACGCCTGGCGCCGACCCCATCAATGAGAAAACGATCCACGCCGAGGAGGTGTCACGGAGGAAAATATTCGCTGCAGTCTCGTGCCATGCATGTGCGATGCGCGTCACATTGGCGGCATCGCGGTCCGTCGTGCTGGCCGGGTGGAGCTCCGGAAGGCATCCGGCGGACCTTCGTGCGCAGACGTGTGCGCATCGGGCTGAAAGTGATACTGGCCTCGGCGGTACAACCGGTCGGCGCCCGTGTAGTACGCGATGGCTTCCTCGACCAGTGCTTGTCCAGCGCAGTCCGGAGTGACGACCGCCCTGAAGGCACCATTCGCGCCGATGTCGAACAGTTGGGTGCTCTCGCGCAGCCCGAGGACGGCGATGCGCGACCCGCGCATGAGCGCGAGCTTCGTGTTGTGGGTGAGCGGAGCGCGACCGTCGGTGGAATGCGCACGCAGGATGTCGCGACCGAAGAACCTGGACTCGTATTTCATGCCCAGGAGTGCCAAGATCGTCGGCGGGAGGTCGAGTGCGGATGCAAGGGTGCCGACACGCACGCCCGCGGCCACCAAGCCCGGTGCATGGAACAGGATTGGCACTTCATAGCTAGGCAGTGGAATGTCGGCCGACCCGTAGACACGGGCGCCGTGGTCGCCCATCAGCACGAAGATCGTGCTATCGAAAAACGCGTGCGCGCGCGCGTCCCTCATGAACCGCCCGAGTGCCCAGTCGGCATACCGGACGGCGGAGCGCCGCGGAGTCTCGCCCGGCCGCCCGGCAATACGTCCCGCGGGGTACGCATACGGCTTGTGATTCGAGACCGTGAGGATGAGCGTGTGGAACGGCTTCCCCGTTCGATGCAGCGAGTCCATCTCGACGAGCGCCCTGTCGAAGATCTGCTCATCCGCCACCCCCCACGCCGTGCGGAAGGTGCCGGGTGGGAAGTCGCCTTGTTCGACAATGCGTTCCGTTCCGTTGTTCCGCATGTAGTCGCCCATGCCATCGAACACCGCACGTCCGCCGTAGATGAACTCGGTTGCGTAACCACGGGCGCGAAGGATGTTCGCCAAGGTGAATAGCTCGACCGATCCGGGACGACGCACGATCGAAATTCCCGGAAGGGGGGGGAGCGACGAAGTCGTGGCTTCGAGCGCCCGAATCGTCCGATTCCCGGTCGAGTACGCATGCGTCAGCAACGTTCCCCCGAGGGTGAGCGAATCGAAGGCGGGGGTCGTCGAGGGTGCAGACTCCGACGGGTGCAGCGCGCCGACGAACGCCGAGCCGAAGCTCTCTTCGAGCACCACGACGACGTTGAGTCGACGCGGGGGCCGAGCCGTATCGACGCGACGAGCGTTGGTCAGGCTTGCACCGTGTGTCCACTCGTCGCCCTGCTCCTCGATGGCGGCCCGGAGTCGCGGGAACACGACGCTGTCCGGCCGGGTCGCATACATCCCCTCGTACGGCGCATCCCGGCCGAGCAGGGCCTGCCAGAAACTGTAGTATCCGCTCATCGCGATCTCGTTCGCGACGCGGTCCTCGGAGGTGCGGGCGCGGCTGGGCTCGAGCGCCAGCGTCCCGAGCGCGACGACGACACCGTAGGCGACTGCGACGAAGGCGCGGCCCCGCCATGCCGGGCCGCCGACGGCATCGAGCCGATCCAGCCGGTGCCGCAGCGACCGGACAAGGAGCAGCGTCATAGCCAACGCCGCGAGGAGCACCCGGGCGACGGGATAGCTCTGCCAGATGTTGACGACCACCTCGGTGGGGAAGAGCAGGTAGTCGACGGCGACGAAGTTGAATCGACCGTTGAACTCATCGAAGAACACGACCTCCGCCGCCGCAACGAACAGGGCGGCGAACACTGTCATGGCGAACGCACAAAGCCGCAGCATGCGCTGTCCGCGCCGGTCGTACCGCGCACGTGACACTGCGGTGAGGTATGCCATCAGCGGCACGGCGAGCCAGAGGGCAACGACGACATCGAACGCCGCGCCGGTAGTGAGCGCGCGCGCGGTCGTCAGGGGGCTCGCAGTCCACGTTCCCATGGACAATCCGACGAGCGCCAGTCGCGTGACGGTTGCGATGCAGACCAGACTCGCAATGGTGAGCGCGGCCCAGCGAAAGCGACCGACGGGGTCGGTTTTCAATCTGTAGTGCACGATGGAGATCGGTTCAGGGCGGGTCCCATGGGGGCGAGGTCGAAGCCTTCACGCTAGCGGAGCCTACCTGTCAACAAGCTGAAGCCGTGCGGTTGCCCCAGCGCCCGCTTCAGGTTGACGACAGGTGGGTCGTGCCATCGTGCTCGAACCGATCCGTTCCATCCTCCGTGCGAGATGCGTGACCCCGTGACACTTCGACGAACGACAAGAGGGAATCCTTCGCGGCCGTCATTGATCCTCGCACCGCGCACATTTATCGGGGTCCTCGCCGCGCTGTTGGCAGGCGCCGCAGCCCCGGCACGCGGCCAGCAGTGCGACACCGTGACTTCGCGCACGTCACTCGCCGCACTCTCCGGCCGCCCGATCCGGTCGGTGCGCATCGTCACGCGCTCGCCGGCTCCGTTCCCCAAAGCCGCCCGCGCCCTCGAGCACCTCCACGTTCGGACGCGGGAGTCCACCATCCGCCGTCAGCTCACGGTATCGCGGCGCGACACCGTCGACACGCTCGCCGTCGCCGAATCACTTCGCCGCCTCCGCCGACTTCGCTATCTGGCGGATGCATCCGTGGACGGAGTGTCGTGCGGGAGCGATTCGCTCGACATCATCGTGACCACGATGGACGGATGGAGTACGAAGCCGAGTGTGAAGGTGCACGCCAGTGGGGCCGCGCTCGAGCTGACCGAACGCAACGTTCTCGGCACCGGCCGCGAGGCGCGCCTCGCCCTCCGGTCCGACCTCGGACGCATTGGCATCGGCGCCGCCCTTCGCGATCCGTCGGTACTCGGCCGACGCGTGGCCCTCGATATCGCGAACGACAGCTACCGGGACGGGAACGCGTGGTCGGTCGCGATCGGTCGGCAGGAGGCGAGCGTGTTCGATCGCTGGGGCATGGACGCATCTGCCCGCAGCTCGACGCGCGACCCAGCTGCACCGGTCGTGATCCCCGGGGGCGCAACTGCCGCCGGCGCCTTCCGGCGGGTGCAGACAGCAGGCCTCATCACGCGGCGGCTGACTGCGTCCGATGTGGCGGTCGTCGCTGGTCTGGCCGGCATCGGTTACGAGCGTGCGGGCCTCGCTGCCGCGCCGCACGATCAGCTCATTGGTCCTGATCGCGTACGCCGGTCGTTCGCGGGGTTCGATGTAGGCGTTCTGCGGCGGTCAGTTGCCTACGACACCGTCACCTGGATGCTTCCCGGGGAAGCCCTGGTCGACATCCCGCTGGCGTTCGAGGCCGATCTCCTCGTGAGCGCTGGACGGGAGAGGATCCTCGATGTCGCGGCCGGCCACCTCGACCTCTGGATGGGCAGGATCTGGCTGCCGGGTCCGGGCTCGCTGACGGTGGCCGATCTCTGGGCGTCCGGCTACCGCATGGAGCGCAACTGGACGGCGGGGACCGTTCGCGCAGCGGTCGAGCACTATCGGGCTGCGCCGCGCGGTCTCTGGACCGCTCGGCTCGCCGTCGAGCACCTGTCACGCCCGGATCCCGATCTTCGCGCCCTCGCCTCCGTGGATCCGACCGCGTCGGCCCTGCCGCAGTGTGCGCGCCTCGCGGAATCGGCCGCCTCGGTCTCCGTCGAACGCTCCGTGCACCTACGCCGCCTCAGCGGGTCGTGGACAGTCGATGGCGCCGTGTTCTCTGCAGCCTCGGGCCGCTGGGACCCCCCCGAGCAACTCTCGCGATGCGGATCCCGCCCTTCGGCGGTGCAGGTGGAGGCGCTCTATGCGGGCGTGCTGGGACTGGGCCTGCGCATGACGCCGCGCAAGGCCGGCCGGGCGACCGCTCGTCTCGACATCGGACTCGTCACCGTCGGATCGGGCGACGTCCGCCGGCGTCCGTTCGTGGCGCTCGCCATCTCGCCGTCACTGGAGCAGAACAGGCGGCGGGATGGTCGAGGGACGCGGTGATCCGGCCGTCGGCCGGGCCGCGATTCGCGCTCCTGCGCAGGCTGTTGGGTGGCTAGCATTGAGAATGCGCGTCCTTCTCGCCGAAGATGATCAGCAGCTCCGCGACGCAGTCGCGCGGGGGCTGCGTGAGCACGCCTTCGCGGTGGATGCAGTTGGGAATGGCGACGATGCCATCGTCACGGCGTCCATCAACGAGTATGACGCCATCGTCCTCGACATCCTCATGCCGGGACGGGACGGGCTGGAAGTGTGCCGGGAGCTGCGCCGCCGAGGCCATCACACGCCGATTCTTCTCCTCACCGCCCGCGATGCCGTGGACGACCGCATCACGGGGCTCGACGCCGGCGCCGACGATTACCTCATCAAGCCCTTCGCGTTCGGTGAGCTTCTCGCGCGCCTGCGCGCGCTCCTCCGGCGCGGCGGGCTGTCGATGGTGGGATCGACCATCGTGATCGGCGATCTTCACGTCGACACGCGTCGCCAGACCGTCCGACGCGGTGCGCGCGACCTGTCGCTGACCGCGAAGGAATACGCCTTCCTGGAATATCTCGCGCGCAACGCCGGGAGGGTCGTGAGCCGGACCGAGCTGGCGACGCATGTGTGGGACGACAACCACGACCCGGCGTCGAACCTGATCGATGTCTACGTTAGCCGCCTCCGTCGGAAGATCGACGGGGGCGCCGCGAGCGCGTTGATGCATACGCGACGGGGCGCCGGGGTGATGCTGGCGAATGGCGACGCGGCAGATCGCGAGTCAGGAGGGGAATGAAATCCTGGCTCGACTCCATCCGGTGGCGCCTGACGCTCTGGTACTCGCTGTCGCTTGCCGCGATGCTCGCAACGTTCGCCGCCGCGTCGCTCTACGTGCTGCAGGAGGTCATCGTAGGACGCACCGATCGTTTTCTCGAGTCGACGCGCAACGCCTTCAGCCATGAGCTCGACGTCGAGTACGGCACAACCAGTGAAGCCCGCGCAGCGGTGCAGGCCGCCATCCGCGACATGCGCTTTGCCGATGTGACGTTCCTCGTGTACGCTCCGGGACCGCGTCTCGTGGGCGCGACCCCGAGCGCCGGTGATGGCGCGGCGGACAGCACGGCTGACCCGGCGCTGGTCCTGGACCGGGGGCGTCTGGAGGCCCAGCTCGGATCGGCCCGCACCCGGAGTTCGCGCCTCGCGACGATTCCGAATTCCGAAGGCGGCCATCGCGTCGCACTGCAATCCGTGATGCTCGGCGCGGTTCCCCACATCGTCGTCGCCGCCCAATCGCGTCACGGTCTGCGCGAAACCCTGGAGATGGTCGCCCTCGCCTATGTCGTCGTCATCCCGCTGTTCCTGACGCTGTCGGCGCTCGGTGGGTACTTCCTCGCGAGGCGGGCGCTCTCACCGATCGCCGGGATGAGCCGCCGCGCACGCGAGATCAGCGCGACGAATCTCCACGACCGCGTCCCGGTGGAGAATCCGCGCGACGAGATGGGCGAGCTCGCGACGATGATCAACGAGCTGCTGGGGCGATTCCAGGGCTTCTTCGAGCATCAGCGCCGATTCGTGGCCGATGCGTCTCACGAGCTTCGGACGCCGGTGGCGATCGTGCGGGCGGAAGCCGAGATCGCACTCGAGCCGGAACACCGCAGCGAGGCGGAGTATCGCGAGGCGCTTCGCGTCGTGAACGAAGCCGGGCAGCGGCTATCGCGGATCGTCGAGGACCTCTTTCTCCTTGCCCGGGCGGACAGCGGACATCAACCGGCGCGCCGGGAGCCACTGTATCTCGATGAGCTGACGACGGATATCGTTCGGTCGATGCGCGGCCTGGCGTCCATGCGATCCGTGCACCTCTCCATCGGTGCGCTGACCGAGGCTCCGATGGTCGGGGACCCGGAGCTCCTCGGGCGAATGCTCCTCAACCTCATCGACAACGCCGTCAAGCACTCGCCCCCTGAAGGGGTGGTCGCCATCGAGGTCGCGCTCATTGATGGTTCCTATCGCGTCAGCGTCGCGGACTCCGGCCCCGGCATCCCCGACGCGGCGCAGCCGCACATCTTCGACCGCTTCTTCCGCGTAGACAAATCGCGATCGCGTGCCGACATCACCTCCACCAGCGGCGCGGGACTCGGCCTCGCGATTGCGCGGCTGGGCGCCGAGGCGCACCAGGGATCGCTCGAACTTCGGCGTTCCGGCCCGGACGGGAGTGAATTCGTCGTGACCCTTCCGTCTCCGGCGGCTAACACTCCGGACAGGCTCGGTGCAGGGCGCCCCGGGTTGCCGTCCGCGATCGCATGACGGTCCGACGCTAGGCCGTTCGCACGAGTACGGGAAATAGGCGAGCGTGTCGGCGATCATGAGCACGACAGCGCCCCCGCCCCACGCGAACGTGCTCCCGTATTCCTTCAGGATGACCCGCTGCCAGTTGAAGCGGATCCCGTCGAGCGACGCGCGGAGGCCGGCGAACGAGGGAATCCACCGCGGCACGGCGGACGCGTAGTAGCCGGCGTCCCGCAGCATCGCCTCGTTTCATGAAGGCGGTACGGGATGAGGACGTTCTCCAGCGCCTCGCGCTTCTGCGCGATCTCGAGCTCCGAGGACCCGTGGCGACGCTTCATGTCGTGGTAGTACTTGATGAACAACCGATTGAAGAGCGTGTCGGCCTCCGTCAGCTTCTCGACAAGGATGAGGCATCCCTACGCATTCGTTCCTGCACGGATCGATTTCACCAGGCGTTCCCGGTGCAGGGGACGGACAAACTACAGCGTGAGCGTCAGGATGACGACGGAGGCGTTCTCGATGCCTGGCCGTTGGATCGGCGAAAATGCGGTCAGCTTGCGGCGGTCGCGAATCAGGGCTGGCCGAACACGGCGTCGCGGTCACGGATCCGTCCTCCGCGGATTCGTCTCACGCATCTGGGCCCGGCGCGAGATCTCGATCAGGTAGGCCTGCAACGCGTGCAGGTCCTCGTACGGCAGGCCAGCCGAGGCGGCCAGCTCGCGCACACGCGCGAGAACTTCGTGCTCCTGGGTTTCGTCGATCACGGGAAGCCCGGCCTCGCGCTTCACCCGGCCTGCATCGCGCGCCAGCTCGACCCGCTGGCCGATCAGCCCGACGATCTTCTTGTCGATGCGTTCGATGCCCGAGCGAAGCGTTGCGAGGGCCTTCGGGCTCCGCCCCGCGCGAGCGCCATTGTCGTTCGCCGAACGGCTGGCGCCGGCCGCTACATGCGGCCCGCTCCAGCGGGTGTCGAGCGCCCGTCCCGCCGCGGCAGCGAAGGGAGCGAGGCGCGTCACCAACTCGGCGAAGGCGGTGGGGTCGAGGGATTGGTCGCCGTCGGATTGCGCGCAGGTGGGATCGGGATGCACCTCGATGAGGAGCCCGTCGGCACCCGCCGCGATTGCCGCAAAGGAGAGCGGGGCGACGAGGTCGGTCCTGCCCGCCGCGTGACTGGGGTCGACGATGACAGGCAGGTGAGTCTGCGCCTTCAGCAACGGGATCGCCGACACATCGAGCGTATTCCGGGTGCTGGGCTCGAAGGTACGGATCCCGCGCTCGCACAGAATCACGTGGGCATTCCCGTGCGCCATGATGTGCTCGGCCGCCATCAGCAGCTCATCGAGCGTCGCGGCGAATCCGCGCTTGAGCACCACGGGTCGGCCTGTACGGCCGATCTCCGCGAGGAGCGGGTAGTTCTGCATGTTGCGCGTGCCGACCTGCATGACGTCCGCGTGCTGGGCGACGTGCTCGACGTCCCGTGGGTCGAGCACCTCGGTGACGATCGGCAATCCCGTGGCAGCACGAGCCTCCGCGAGGAACTCGAGCGCGTCCATCCCGAGTCCCTGAAACGCGTAGGGGGAGGTGCGCGGCTTGTAGGCGCCGCCGCGGAGCATCGACGCCCCGGAGCGTCGCACGCGCTCAGCGACATCGATGATCATGGCGCGACCTTCGACGGCGCAGGGGCCGGCGATGATCACCAATCGCTGCCCGCCGACGTCGACGGATGCGGTTGTGGTCGCTCCGCCGTCGTTGCCGGCCGCGATCGGCACCGAAACGATGGTGCGCTCCGAGGTCAGTCCGAACGTGGTAAGGACGCGGCTCATTCAAGCGGAAAGTGGAAAATGAGAAGGGGGAGCGAACAGCGCACGAATGGAACCACCGAAGAGCGCTGGCCCCTTGGGCCGGGGTTGGCTGGCTGCGCGGGCGAAGAAGTTTGCGATCGGACCAAACGCGGTAGCAAAAAGCGGCAGTGTAAAGAGTATATACACTCGTAACTGTCCGTATATCACAGAGTTACGGGCCAATCGGACTTTTCGGGCCGTGACGCGGGGCCGGCGAGTGAGTCATCCAGATAACACCAGCCTAGGCCTCCAGAATCGGGGCCGGGGCCCGTTGCAGGGTGCAGCGAGCAGGCTGAACGGCGCACTGAATGTCCGGCGAGCGCGAGACCAATCCGCAGCACGCCCGGCATTTCAGGGACCCGGGTGACCAACTCCGGAGAAACGATGTCGAGGCCGAGACCAGCCTTCAGCATGGTAGAAATACTCGTCGTGATCGCGATCATCGGGATCCTTTCCGCGGTCGCGCTGCCGTCGCTCACGCGTGCACGCTATCGCGCCGAGCTGGCCAGCGCGACCAACCGGTTCTCGCGCACCGTGGGCGTGGCCCGCCAGGCCGCCATCATGCGCGGCAAGCCATCGTACTTCAAGCACAAGGACGGGAACGTGTGGGTGATGATCGATACGGGAGGCGCGGTCGGCGACTCCGTCATCATTGTGCCGGCGTTCCGTCTCGACAGCACCTACAACATGGTCGCCATCACGCCGGTCGCCCCTGCGATCATTGCGTTCGACCCGCGCGGTGTGTCCACCCAGCCTTCCCAGAAAGTCTTCCGGTTCGAGCATCCGAGCGGGCTCCAGGACTCCCTCTGCGTCTCGAAACTCGGCAACAGCATCCGGACGGTGTGCCCATGACACGATCAGGCCGCAGCAGCAGCGCTCCCGCTCGGCGGGGCATCACGCTCATCGAGCTGATCGTCTCCATGACGATCCTCACGGTGGGGATTCTCGGGTTCGTCGCGTGCGCCGGATTTCTCGTGCGCGGACTCAACGGTGCGTCGTCCGACACGGTCGCCGCCATCTTCGGGCAGTCCTCGATCGAGAAGCTCGCCGGAACCGCGTGTGCGACGATCCCGCTGGGCACGGTCACCGAGACGAAATCGCGTGGCATCACGCGCCGAAGTCGGGTGACGAACAACGGGAACAACACGCTGGCTGTTCTTGACAGCCTCGCCTGGACGACCCGTGGCAAGAGCCGGCGGGCGACGCTGCGGACCATCCTGCCGTGCCGGCCGGGGGCCTGACGCGATGAATCATCCCTTCTCGCCCGACCGTCGCCCGCGCCGCGGTGTGACGCTGATCGAGCTGATCATCGCGATCACGATGTTCGCGCTCATCGGCGGCATGCTCGTCTCCGTGCTCCTGCGGCAGCAGCGATTCCAGCGCGCCCTCGCCGACGTGGCGGACTCGCGCGGACGGATGCGCGACATCGCCACGATCATCCCGACGGACCTTCGCGGGACGTCCTCCGTTGGGGGCGACCTGTTGTCGATCGACCTCACCGCGATGCAGTTCCGCGCGGCGATCGGCAGCTCCGCCCTCTGCAGCTACGCGGGTCCCGACGTGATCGAGCTTCCCCCGAAAGTCCTGTCCTCGGGCAACACGATCACGTCGTGGATCAATCCGCCGCAGCCCGGCGACATCGTGTTCATCTACAATGACGGGACCGCGGCCGGCAACGCCGACGACACGTGGTCCCAGTTCACGATCACCGACACGACATCAGCGGTCAATGCCGCGTGGTGCTCGGTGGCGTCGGGACTCACGCAGGCGGCCGACGCGGGCCAGCGAAAGTATCGCGTCACGGTGTCACCGATTCCCGACCCGGCCCGGATCCGCATCGGTGCGCCAATGCGTTTTGCGCGAGAAGTCCGGTACAGCCTGTATTCGGCGTCGGATGCGAATTGGTACGTCGGTTACGAGACGTGCACGCCGTCCGGTGTCGCTGGAGTTGCCGGGCCATGCGCCAACCGTGAGGTCCTCGCCGGGCCCGTGCGGGCCGCCTCGACGGACACGCTCACCAGTGGCCTCTACTTCCTTTATTACCGCCAGAACGGGACGCGGATCACGAACGCCGCCCAGGCCTCGGAAGTCGCGCACCTCGGGATCGGGCTTCGAACGACCCCGCTGTCGCTCAGGCAAGCGATGAAGCTGGGTGGGACGATGGTGGGCCGGGATTCGCTGCGGCTGACCGTCGGCATTCGCAACAGGATCTGATGCGCGACCGGGTCGTTCGGATCGCGTGGCAGTCGAGTCTCGAGCCAGGAGATGGACCCATGCCAGACAATCATCGCGGCAGCGGCAGGCGGAAGGGTTTCGCCCTCGTCCTGGCGCTTGGAGCGCTCGTCATCATCGGCACACTGGTGGCCGGCACGTCCTTCCTCGTGATGCAGGAAACGCGTCTCGGGCGGAACCAGCTCGTTCAGGCGCGCGCCTTTGCGGCGGCGGAGTTCGGCCTCAACAAGATTCAGGCGGACTGGGACCTGACGCCGAACCTGTTGATGAACAACGGCGCAACGTTCGACACGACGTACATTGTCCCGGATCAGGGAACGGCCCGCGTCCGCTACACGCGATTGAACAACGAGACCTTCTGGCTCGTGTCGGAAGGCCGCGTCGGGCAGGGCGGCTTGGGTGCAGCGTCGACGGCCGTGAAGCGCGTCAACGCAATCCTCCGTCTTCGTATCCCGACGGTTCGGGCGAACGGAGCGATCACGACGATGGGCAGCATCGAGGTGAAGGGGTCCGCCCAGGTCAGCGGGGCCAACACGAATCCGCCCGGCTGGGTCGGGTGCGACGCGACTGCCCCCGGGAAGGCCGGCATTGTCGCACCCCCCGGCGTCGCGGTCGACATCCAGAAGCCCACCTCGGTAACGGGGACCCCGCAGGTCCTGCGCGACCCCCTCGTCGCGGATTCCGCAACGTACATCCGGTACGGCGACGAAACGTGGAACTCGCTCGCCGCCCAGGCGAACATCATCATCACTACCGGAAATACCCCCGGCATGACCGAGCCTGTCGTCGATGCCAACGGGCGGTGCGACAAGATTTCCAGCAACTGGGGCGAACCGAGTCGCGCCGCGGGCTCGGTGCCGGCCTGCTACAACTATTTTCCCATCATTTACGCGCAGGGCAACCTTCAGGTGAATTCGGGCCGCGGTCAGGGGATCCTGCTCGTGGACGGCGACCTGCAGATCAACGGATCGTTCACGTGGACCGGACTGATCGTGGTCCGCGACGACTTCGACAAGGGCAACGGTAACGCGGTCATTCACGGCGCCGTGATGGCCCGGGACGCCTCGCTCTTCGACGACTCATCGATCCTCGGCAACACGACCTACTCGTACTCGGAGTGCGGGATTACTCGCGCGTTACGGGGATCCGCCCAGGTCGTGCAGGCCCGGCAGCGGGCGTGGGCGGAGTTGTTCTGAGGCCGGCATAGACGCGCGTGACCGAGCGGCGTGGCTAGTCCAGCTACGCTCGGGCACGAGGGAAAGAGAAAACCCCGCTGGTTGCGTGAGCAACCAGCGGGGTTTGTCATTCATTCCGACCGCGCCTACGAATTATGGTCGCCGCTCTTGCTCGGCTCGTGAGGACAGCCGCCGCGAGGGGCGAAGGCGCTAGAACCCGCTGACGTTGAGACGTCCACCGGTAGCCACCTTGCCGGTGAGCGACTCCGTGAGAACCGCGCTACTGAGAATGGCGGCTTTGATGGCCGCCGCCGACGAGCCCGGGTGATATGCGGCGTACAGCGCTGCCGCCCCACTGACGTGGGGAGTCGCCATCGAGGTCCCGCTGTAGCTGGCGTAACCCGAAGTGACGTTCCGTTTCCGCCCGGTCGGAACGGACGACCAGATGCCACTGCCCGGCGCGCCGATATCGATCGTGGTCAGGCCGAAGTTGGAGAACGAGCTGATCGCTCCTGTGCTCGTGATCGAAGCGACCGTCAGCATGTTCGCGTTTGGATACTCCGCGGGATAGCAGGCCGTGCCCGTGTCGCAATCGTACGTGCTGTTTCCTGCCGCCGCGATGAAGAGAATGCCGGCCGCGTTGGCGCGCTCGATCGCATCCTGCAGGCCCTGGGAGAAGCCCCCGCCGCCCCATGAGTTGCTGGTGGCGACGAGGTTGAGCCCGTGCCGCGTCTTGAGGTCGGTGAAGTAGTCGACCGCCTTGATGGCGTTGGCGGTCGTGCCGCCGGTCGCCCCGAGAAACTTCGCGTTCAGCAGCTTGACTTGCCAGCACACACCGGCGACCCCCTTGCCGTTGCCTCCGACGCCGCCGATCGTGCCGGCAACGTGGGTCCCGTGGTCATCGCTCGTGCCGTCGAACACGCTGCTGTTGTTGCCGGCGAAGTCCCAGCCGTACACGTCGTCCACGTAGCCGTTGACATCATCGTCGATGCCGTTGCCAGCAGTCTCGCCCGGATTCGTGCCCGCGTTGGCGGCCAGATCCTCGTGCGTGTACATGTAGCCCTCGTCGATGATGCCGACGTAGACGCCGCTGCAGTCGGTCTTCCCCAAGGCCCACGCCTCGGCTGCCTGGCTGCCATACTGGTTGGCGGGCGACGAGGCGTCGCCGTACATCCCCCAGAGCGACCCGCTCGTGAAGTACGTGTCGTTGGACGTCGCATTGTGCTGATAGATGTAGTTGGGCTCCGCGTACTCGACATCGGGGGAGCCCCGGAGCGCAGCGATCGCCTCCGCTACGCCCATCGGCGTCTGCACGATCGTTACGCCTTCCCCGTCCCCCGCCCGCCGCATCGAGGCGTTGAGTATCCGCTCGACCGGTCTCGCGTTGGCGCGCCCGAGGGCAAGACCGCGGTTCGCCGGCGTGGCTCCGCCGCGGAACTTCACGAGGACTTCGCCTGCAACGAAGTTCGGCGCCTGGGCGCTCGACAACGAGGGACTGGCCGATGCTTCAGTGGCGGCGGTGGACGTCGGGGACTCGGCGCAGGCGGCAAGCGCGCCGCAGGCGACAACGGCGATGGCGAACCTTGACTTCACGGGGATTCTCCAGAACGGGGAGCGGAGCGACCGTGGTGCCCGGCAGCGGGAGGCCACGGCAAACGCGTCCTACGCGACGCGAATATGAAAACGAACCGGTGATCCGGGTTCGCTCGACTCATAGGTACGATCGTTCTGTCGTGCTGGAGGCCGCTGGGCGTCGAAGGAGTGCGTCCGACACTCCGGGTGTCCCCTTGAAAGCGGCCACGCGGCGATGCGTCACTGTAGCAAGTGTCTTCCCGTCGCGCCAGAGGGGGCGCAAACATTTGCTTCGGAGTCGTGCGACGGGCAGGGTGAGATTCGAACTCACGAGACCCGCGAGGGTCCGCCGGTTTTCAAGACCGGTGCATTCAACCGCTCTGCCACCTGCCCAACTGGTGCCCGCAGCCGACCGCCGTGGCCGCGGGAAAAACTTCGCTCTCCCTGCCGCTCGACGCTACAGCGAGTGGGCCATCACGGCGGAAGGATCGGCACGGGGACCTGTCGCCCGCTGTCACCTGTCAGCGGGATGCTGGGCGGCGGCTCAGGGCGCGGACCGAAGATGTTGTCGAGCCGTGTCGCCTTCGCGACCTGCTGCGTGACGTCGAGGACGGGGTCGGACTCCGCCGCGCGACCCGTGCGCGTCAGACCCTCGGCGAGCACGACCCCGGTCATGATGTAGAGATACGGAATGCTGACTGACGCCCGATCGATCCAGTCGCCCTTCCGGATCAGCGACTCGGGCGCCTCGAACACATCGTTCCACAGCGCGTGCGTGGTTGCGAGGTCGACCCATCCCTCGCCGGGCAAGTCGACCGTGTCACGGGATGCGACCGGCAGGGTCGGCATGAGCTTCTGGGCGAGTCCCTGGGTCATGAGGTAGTCCCCGAAGCCGAGCTCGCGTCCGTAGCCGCCGGACGTTCGGCTGAAATATACGGGGCGCTCGGGAAACGCATCGAGGATCATGCGCAGCACGACGTAGTCCGCCCGATACACGACGCGGGGTGGAATCGTGACCGACAGCGCGCCCTTGCGGAACGCCTGCGGCTGGCGCAGCTCGGCATAGAGCGGAATGGCGTCGGCCTGCGCCATCGTCATGTTCATCGGCGGCCCGGTCGGCTTCGTCCACTGCTTGCCGCGGTAGATCGCCGGACCCTTCGCCGCGTCGTACTCGTACACCGGACGCCGAATGAGCTGGCGCGTGTACCAGTCGGTGTTGAGGAGCGAGGTGTTGGCGATGATCACGTCGCGCCGAATCCCCTCGACCTCCTGCGCATACCAGAGCGGAAAGGTGTCGTTGTCACCGACCGTGACGAGGATCCCGTAGGGCTCCACGGAGTTGAGCAGGTCGGCGGCGAAGTCACGGGTGTCGGTGTCGCCACGCCGCGAGGCCGAGGTCCAGTTGGCGAGCAACGGGATGAACGCCAGCGCGAGAATCGGCGACGCCATGATCCAGCTCCGACGATGCGGCTGTTCGATCGTTTCCGTCCCGAGGCGCACCTGCTCCGCGCCGAACAGCGCCGCGAGGGCTTCCCAGATGAAGATCAGTCCGAGCGCCGCCCAGACGCTCCACGCGGAGAAGCTCCAGAGGTAGAAGTAATCGCGGTCACGCACCTCACGCTCGACTGACTCGAGCTCCGGTGACTGCGAGAAACCATACTTGAAATTGAGATAGTAAATGAGGCCGAGCGTCATGGTGAGCATCAGCGGCCCGAAGAACCAGAAGGAGCGCCGGTCGCGTCGCCAGTGCACATAGCCGCCAAACAGGCCCATGACGAAGAAGAACATCGCCGCCATGGCCTGCGCTGCGCGATGCTCGCCGTGTGCATCCCGGATCCACTGCCACTCGAAGTACATCCACCACATGCCGATCTGCGCGGGCAGCGGGGCCTTGCGGTCGGTGAGCGCGGGCTTGTCGTACTGGCCGCGATTGAAGTTGTACATGAATGTCTCGCGGGTCCGCTCGCTGAACGTGCAGCTCCACGCGAACTTGTCCACGCATCCAGTCGGCTCACCCTCCGAGATCGCCGGGAAGTACGCGGCACGGATCGGCTGGGTGGCGAATGGCGTGATGCCGAGAATCAGGACGGCGACGCACGTGAGCAGGAGCTTCCAGCGCAGCAGGACCTGCGGATAGCGGGCGAGCACCGCGATGCCGACAGCGGGAGCGGCCAGCATTCCCGCCATGTGGTTCGAGTAGCCGAGCCCGATGAGGTAGGCGATCATGACGAGCAGGCGGTCGGCCCGCGGCCCGTGCGGATCGTCGCACCAGCGCACGGTGAGCCACGCGATGATGGCGACGCCGGCCAGCGAGACCGTGTAGACCTTCTCGTTCACGACCGACTGGCTCCAGACCGTGAACGCGGTCGCGCCGATCAGCACGGCGATCGACCCGCCGACGATGCGCTGCCAGCGATTCGGGAGCCAGCTCACGAGCACGCGCTCGGTGATCAGGAACCACATCGCGGCCGCGACGGCG
>JANOCW010000109.1:0-13595 GCA_031412375.1 Gemmatimonadaceae bacterium
CGGACTCGGATCGCATATTTCATGGGACCGGAAGCTCGACGGACGGCTCGCCGCCGCCCTGATGTCCATTCCCGCGGTCAAGGGCGTCGAGATCGGCCTCGGGTTCGAAGCGGCGCGACGCATGGGCTCCGAGGTTCACGATGAGTTCGATCTTTCGCCCGGGCGGCCACAGGCCGGGAACGTCCAGCGGCGAACCAACCGCGCAGGAGGATTGGAAGGCGGAATCACCACCGGTGAGCCCATCGTAGTGCGAGTTGCCATGAAGCCGATCAGCACCCTCATGCGTCCGCTCCAGACGATCGATGTCGCGACGCGCACCCCGGCCCAGGCCGTCGCGGAACGGAGTGACGTGACGGCAGTCCCGGCGATGGGAGTGATCGCGGAATCCATGGTCGCGTTCATCATCGCGCAGTCCGTGCTCGAAAAATTCGGTGGCGATTCTCTCCCCGAACTCAAGCGAAATCACGATGGCTACATCTCTCGGCTTTCCGCACGTCTTGGCGACTGATCACGCAGGCCCCCATCTCATCCTCGTCGGCATCTCCGGCGCGGGGAAGACCACCGTCGGACAGGCGGTGGCGGAGCGCCTCGGGCGCATCTTCATGGATCTCGACCGCGAGATCGAGCGCCGGGAGCAGGCGACGGTCACCGAGCTGTTCGCCGAGAAGGGAGAACCCTACTTCCGTACGAAGGAGCGTGAGCTCACCGAGGAGCTTTCGAAGGCCGGGAACATGGTGCTGGCTCCCGGGGGAGGGTGGATCACGAACGCCGATGTCGTCGCGCTCCTTCGCCCCCCGGGTCGCATCATTTACCTCAAGGTCAAACCGGAGACGGCGATGGCCAGGATCGGCGACGAGCGGGCGACCCGGCCCCTGCTCATGCGCCCGGACCCGCTTGGCGAGTTGAAGCGCATGCTGCTGCAGCGTGAGCCGATGTTCAACGGCGCCGACCATGTCATCGACACGGAACGGCTTCAGCCTCAACAGGTTGTGGAAGAGGTTCTCAAGATCGCCGGAGCCGCCCGCCGCCGGTGAGCCGTTGCGGCTGCCCGCAAGCGTACACATCTTCCCGCTCGCCGAACCGGACGCCGGTGAGACGCCTGAATGACGGCACTTCGCTCGACGGGGGGGTACTATCCGCACGGAAACGGTGGCGCCGCAGCCCTTCGGAGCGCCAATCGTGCCTGCCCCGAGTTCTCCATCCCTTTGCCGCTGGACCACATTGCAATGACCTTTCGCGTCCTTGGCCCGCACGAGCGGGGACGGTTTGCCCCTGAGGCCTGGGGGCATCTCCTGTCGCTGAACGGCGCTGGGGTGCTCAACGCAGCCGAGCTCGAGCATGTGATCGAGCGGGCCATGACACAGATTGACGGTCGGATCGCGCTCGATGACCTCCGCTCGCTCATGGAAGGCGCCGGCTACGACGAGGACGGCGGTTCGGACCACACCACCGTCCATTAAATGAAAGCTCCAACACGAAAGAAGGCCGCCCGGAAGACGACCGCGAAAAAAGCCTCCGCGAAATCTCCGCCGGGGACTGCGGCACGCGTCCGCGCCGCCCGGGTTGCGATCGCCCGGGACGAGCCGGATGACGCAGGGTCGGAGGATGGACAGGTCCCCACCGGCGGCCGGTCGCTCGTGATCGTCGAGTCGCCGGCAAAGGCGAAGACCATCGGCAAGTACCTCGGGCGCGCCTATCAGGTGAAGGCGACCGTCGGCCACGTCCGGGACCTTCCCGAAAAAAAGCTGGGCATCGACGTCGACAAGGGCTTCAAGCCCGAATACGTCACGATTGCGGGGAAGGAAAAGACGCTCGCCGACCTCAAGAGCGCGGCAAAGGAATCCCGCGAAATCTTCATCGCAACCGATCCTGATCGCGAGGGCGAGGCAATCGCCTGGCACGTCGCCGGCCAGATCTCCCGCCGGGGGGGTGCTCCCATCCGGCGCGTGCTCTTTCACGAGATCACCAAGGACGCCATCCAGAAGGCGATCGCCGCAGCGGGTGTCATCGACGAGAAGAAAGTCGAGGCCCAGCAGGCGCGCCGGGTGCTCGACCGTCTCGTCGGCTACAAGGCGAGCCCCGTGCTCTGGAAGACGGTGAAAAAGGGACTCTCGGCCGGCCGCGTACAGACCGTGGCGCTTCGCCTGCTCGTCGAGCGCGAACGGGAGATTCGGGAGTTCAAGCCCGTCGAGTACTGGAGCATCGAGGCGCTCCTGGACAAGGACGGCCAGCGGTTTACCGCCAAGCTCCACCAGGCCGACGGGAAGAAGCCGGAGATCCCGAACAGTGCAACGGCCACACGCATGCTCGGCGAGATCACGGAACGAGCGAAGGCGACTGGCGCTCCCGGTCCGGGTCTCATCGGCGCATTCGCCGTCACGGACGTCAAGCGGCGGGAGCGTCGCAAGAATCCCGCAGCGCCGTTCACCACCAGCACGCTGCAACAGGAAGCCGCGAAGAAGCTGAGCTACGGCTCGAAGCGGACCATGCGACTCGCGCAGGACTTGTACGAGGGAGTCGATATCGGCGCCGAGGGCGCTCAGGGCCTCATCACCTACATGCGTACTGACTCGACGCGGGTGTCGGAGGTTGCGGCTGGCCAGGCGCGGGACTACCTGCGCACGCTGTTCGGGAAGGAATTCCTGGCCGATGGCCCCCAGCTCTATACCGGCGCCAAGGCGCGCAATACCCAGGACGCGCACGAAGCCGTGCGTCCAACCGATCCCACTCGCCGGCCGGATACGCTCAAGGCCTATCTCTCGCCCGATCAGCTCAAGCTCTACGACCTGATCTGGAAGCGATTCATGGCGTCGCAGATGGCGCCGGCGGTGTTCGACACCACGACGGTCGACTTCGACCTGGGGAAGTACCTGTTTCGGTCCACCGGCAGCATCATCAAGTTTCAGGGGTTCCTCGCCCTCTATAAAGAAGCGCGCGAGGAGGGCGACTCGAAGCCGCTGGAGGACGAGCAGGCCCTTCCGGTCCTTGCGGCGGGCGAGCGGGTCCCAGTCCGGGAGATCACGCCGTCACAGCACTTCACCGAGCCCCCGCCGAGGTTCTCCGAGGCGAGTCTCGTGAAGGAGCTCGAGAAGAACGGGATCGGCCGTCCGTCGACGTACGCCTCCATCATCTCGACCCTCGTCGATCGACGCTACGCGCTCCTCGAGCAACGCCGGTTCTTTCCCACGGAGCTGGGGGAAACCGTCGAGAAGGTGATGATCAAGCAGTTTCCTGAAATCTTCAACGTCAAGTTCACGTCGGAGATGGAAGGCAAGCTCGATCAGGTCGAGGACGGCGAAGTCGGATGGCAGCGCCTGCTGAAGGACTTCTACGGTCCCTTCGCGATCGCGCTGGGCGACGTCAACGTCGAGGATCTCATCGCGGGGGCGCACGACCTCACCCGGTTCGAAACCGAGCGGTGCCCGGATTGTGGTGGCCACCTCGTGGCGCGCGGCGGTTTCTTCGGACCGTTCATCGCGTGCGAGAACCATCCAAAGACGTGCAAGCACACGCGCCCGCTCCGTGGCGAGAAGAGCAAGGCCATTCCTACCGATGAGAAGTGCCAGGAGTGCGGGCAGATGATGGTCATCCGACAGGGCCGGTCCGGCCCTTTCCTCGGCTGCAGCACCTTTCCGAAGTGTCGCGGCACTCGCTCCCTCCCGACCGGCGTCAAGTGTCCCAAGGACGGAGGCGACATCGCGCAGCGCAGGTCCAAGAAACGCGGCAAGGCGTTCTTCGGATGCGCGAACTATCCGGCGTGCGACTTCGTGATCTGGGACAAGCCGGTGCTCGAGAAGTGTCCCGAGTGCGGCTTCGATGGGGCAGAAGCGAAGTTCAACAAGGCTCGCGGCAACTACCGGAAGTGCCTCAAGTGCGCGAACGAGTGGGAAGGTCCGCCCACCGAGGGCGAAGCGATCGCATCCTGACCCGACCGATCGCCGTCATTGGTGGCGGACTCGCCGGCAGCGAGGCCGCGTGGCAGCTCGCCGAGCGCGGCCATGACGTCGTGCTGCACGAGATGCGGCCCGTGCGCGCCACGCCCGCGCACAAGACCGACCGCCTGGCCGAGCTCGTCTGCTCGAACACGTTCAAGAGCACCGAAGTCACGAACGCGCACGGGCTGCTCAAGGCCGAGATGCGTCTGCTCGGATCGATGATCCTGCAGGCCGCCGACCAGGCACGGGTCGCTGCGGGGAGCGCGCTGGCGGTCGACCGCGACGTATTTGCCAGCGACGTCACGACGCGCATCACGGCCCACCCGCGCATCACCGTGGTGCGCGAGGAGGCGACCGCCATCCCCTCGCCGGGCGTCGTTGCAACCGGTCCCCTGACCTCCGATGCGCTCGCCGAGTCGATCCGGGCGCGGCTCGGCATCGAGTCGCTCGCCTTCTACGACGCGATCGCCCCGATCGTCGCTGGCGAATCGGTCGACGAGGGTGTCGTCTTCCGCGCGTCGCGCTACGGGAAGGAGACGATGGCCGACGCGGACACCGAGGGCGCGTACGTCAACTGCCCCTTCACGCGCGACGAGTACGACGCCTTTCTCGACGCACTGATCGCCGCCGATCAGTACCACGGCCACGAATTCGATGAAGTGCCGTACTTCGAGGGCTGCATGCCGGTCGAGGTCATGGCGCAGCGCGGACGCGACACCCTGCGCTTCGGCCCCATGAAGCCCGTCGGCCTCCGCGATCCGCGCACGGGCCGCGAGGCGTGGGCCGTCGCGCAGTTGCGCCGCGAGGACCGCGACGGGCGCATGTGGAATCTCGTCGGCTTCCAAACGCGCCTGCGCATCCCCGAGCAGCAGCGTGTCTTTCGCCTGATCCCTGGACTCGGCGACGCCGACTTCCTGCGGTACGGATCGATCCACCGCAACTCGTACATCAACTCGCCGGGCGCGCTGTCCGCACACCTGTCGGTCCGCGACGATGCACAGGCGCTGTTTGCCGGCCAGCTCACCGGGGTCGAGGGCTATACCGAGAGTACCGCAACCGGGCTGCTCGCCGGGATCAATCTCTCGCGGATGCTCCACGGCGAGCCACCGATTATCCCGCCGCCGACGACGATGCTTGGGGCGCTGTACCGATACATGCGGGAGGCCGATCCGCGCCATTTCCAGCCGATGAACGCGAACTTCGGCCTGCTCGACGAGCTGCCGGAACGGATTCGTGACAAGCGCATCAAGCGCGAGCGCTTCGCGGCACGGGCGTTGTCCGACATGGAGACCTGGCGCCTCGAGCACGTCGCATCGGGCGTCAGTCGGTGACGGATACTGGATCAATGATCTCATCGCCGGACGAGGTCAGCGATTTTTTCCTCCACCTGGAGAAGGAGCGGAACGTCTCTCCGAATACGGTGCTGGCCTATCGACGCGATCTCGGCGTGTTCGTCGAGTATCTCGGCGAGTACTACGGGACCGACCCATGGAGCTGGCAGGGGATCGATCGTCTCGCCATCCGCGGCTTCCTCGGCCACCTCACCCGCCGAGGGCTCGGGAAGCGGTCGATCTCCCGTGCGCTGTCGGTCGTGCGCAGCTTCTTTCGCTTCCTGCATCGGAACGAGGTGGTCGAGGCAAACCCGGCGCGCGCGGTCGGATCACCGAAACTGGAGCGCTACCTTCCGTCGTATCTCGACCGCAGCCAGGTCGATCGCCTGTTCGCCCTGGCGGAGGTGCGCGCGATGGAAGGTCGTTTCACCGATGTGCGCAATCTCGCGATCCTCGAGCTGTTCTACTCGACGGGAATGCGCCTGTCTGAATTGCGCGGCGTGAGCCGTCCCGACGTCGACATGATCACCCAGCAGGTCAAGGTGCGCGGCAAGGGTCGGAAGGAGCGCCTGATCCCGATCGGGGACCACGCCGTCCAGGCAATGCGCAACTACGAATCGAAGCGCGACGAGCTCATTCGCGCCGTCGGTGCAAAGGCGGACCGCACGGCGTTCTTCCTCAGCGCGCCGGGCAAGCGGATGAGCGTTCGCACGATCCAGATGGCGGTCACGGGCTTGCTCGACAGGGTCGACGAGAATGCGGGACTGAGCGTTCACTCCCTGCGGCACACCTTCGCGACGCACTTGCTCGATGCCGGTGCCGACCTGCGGGCGGTCCAGGAGTTGCTCGGTCACGCGTCGATCGCCACGACGCAGATCTATACTCACACCAGCGTCGAGCGGCTGAAGCAGGTGTACCAGAAGGCCCACCCGAGAGCCTGACGGCTCCCGCGCACGCCCTCACTCGTCCGGAGATCACATGCGGCTCGAGCACATTCCGCTGATCATCGGCGCCATCGTCGCCCTCATCGGGCTCGGCTTCATCGCCGACGCCTCGATGGCCGCAAGCGCGCCGGTGACACCCGAGCGACGGCGGCGTACCCGAACCGAGCCGAGTCGCGCCGGCGAGGCCGTCGTCGGCGTGGGGACGCTGTGCATGGCGGCCGCTCTCTTCGGTCGCGATACCTGGCGCTATGGGACCGTCGTCGTGCTCATCGGCAGCGCGCTGCTTCTTCTCGGCGCGATCCTGAATCGCGCGTTCCTCAAGGAAGCGTTGATGTTCCGCGGAGCAGCGCGAAGGGCGGTTGGAGGAAGCGCCGCCGGTGCAGGGAAGACCGGGCGCCCGGCTCGGGTCGCGAGCAAGCCGCCCAGCGGGAAGCCTGCACCATCACTGCGGGCGCCCGCGACAGCACCTTCACGGCCGCCCGCCGCGCCAGTAGCCATTCGCGGGACTGCGGCGACAGGCTCCGCGCCCGCGACGCCCGTTCGTCATCCGACGCCGCCGCTCGCATCGCCGGCCTATCGTCCGCCGGAGGTTGCCGCCCCGCGTCCCGCGAGCCCGCCTGCAACTCCCCCGGCCGCGGCTGCATCACCGCCTGCTCGGCCGCGGCCAGCAGATCCCGCGCCCCCGGCATCGCCACCGCCGTCGCCCGGCTCGAAGGAACGTCGCAAGACTCGCCGCGGAAAAAAATAGGGACACGCTTCCGCTGGTTGGGGCAGCACCATCATCACCGACAACACGACACGTCGAGTAGCTTTGGATCATGAACTACGTGCTTCCGCGCATTCGCGCGACGACGATTCTCGCTGTCCGCCGGAACGGACTCGTGGCCCTCGGCGGTGACGGACAGGTCACCGTGGGCGAGACGATCATGAAGTCCAATGCGCTCAAGGTCAGGACCATCCAGGGGGGACGGCTGCTCGCCGGGTTCGCTGGTGCCGCGGCCGATGCCTTCACGCTCTTCGAGAAGTTCGAGGAGAAGCTCGAGCGGCATCCGGGTAACCTGCCACGCGCCGCCGTCGAGCTGGCCAAGGACTGGCGCAGCGACCGCGTGCTCCGTCGGCTCGAGGCGCTGCTCGCCGTCGTGAGCCGCGACCACGGATTCATCATCTCGGGAACGGGCGACATCATCGAGCCCGATGATGGCATCCTCGCCATCGGCTCGGGCGGATCGTACGCACTCGCCGCAGCACGGGCGCTGATGGGAAGCACCGACCTCCCGCCCAAGGACATCGTGCGGCGGAGCCTCGAGATCGCCGGCGAGATCTGTGTGTTCACCAACACGCACATCACCGTCCTCGAGCCAATTCCGGGCGCGTAGCGGCGGGTTGCCGCTCAGGGTTTGCGACCGCCGAAGCCGGGCACGATGCGATAGCGAACGACCTGCTGTACGTCGAGCGAATCACGGGCGATCGCCCAGACCTCGTTGCCGCGCATCGCCTTGAAGCTCACCTTCGGGGGCACCGCGACGCGACCGAGATACCGGCCATCCGGCTCGAACACATCGTACACTGTCGGCGAGCGCCACTTCGGTTCAGGACGACGGCGGGGATCGACCGTCCCAACCTGCACCGAGGGCGGAGGCGGGAGCTCGCCTGCGGGAATTCGCTCGCCTGGCTGCGAAACGCTGACCCAGATGCGGCCATCGTCACCCGGCGTGATGCTGCTGATGAACGGCTTCGTCGACGGGATCGCGGGCCCCGACCAGCGCCAGGTAGGGACCGTCATGCGCAGTGACGCGGTAGTCTGCTCCTCGACCTCGGCGCGTTCCTCGCTCGTCACCGGCACGGGCTCGATCGCGCGCTCGATGCGCCGGAACTGCCCGTCAGGGGATGCCAGCGTCACTGCGTAGCGATTGGTCTCCGCTGAAATGAAATAGCCAAGCGGGCTCCACGCCCACACCTGGCTCGGGGCGAACGGAAGCGAATAGACAGCCGTGGCTCCGTTGGTCGAGGCGACGAGAGACTGTGGCTCAATGCTCGTTGGCGGTGGCGCGAGCGAGTCGGTGACGCGGCCCTCGCGCGTCCACTTGACGAGACCGGTCGTTCCGAAAATCTGCGATCCGGACATGCTGGTCTGGGGTGGGTCGCCGATCCTCGTCCGTGCGTAGGTGTTGCCAGCGGTGTCCACGAACAGCGCGCCGCTCGTATGGAACCCCGCGCCGCCAGGAAGCGGCCAGCTGGTGATGAACGCGCCGTCCCGTCCATGGACATTGATGTGCGCCGTTCCGGCGTCCCAGAGCACGACGCGCCCATCGCGGTGGACGGCGACGCCGTTCGCCTGGGTGTACTCTCCCGGACCGGCACCCTTGCCGCCGAGGGTGCGCACGTACTTGCCATTCGTGTCGTACTCGCGCAGCGCCGGGACTTGCCGGTCGAAGACATAGATCCGCCCATCCCCCGCGACTTCGACCTCATTGATGGCTCCGAACGTGTACGCATCCTCACCGTCGAGCTGGCCGATGCTCACTTCGGCGACGAGGGTATGAGACGCGGCGGAGTCCGATCCCCCGCTCGTGCGTACGACCACGGTGTCGCCGATGGTGTCGACCACCGTCGTCCACCCGTCGCCCTTTCGATCGCCGTCCCCCGCACTCGAGCAGGCCAGGACGAGTCCGCTCGCGAACGTTGCAATCGCTACCATGCTGTTCATCGGGCGCTCCACATTCAGGGTGAATCAGTCGCCTTCACGCTGGCCGTCCCGGGCGAGCCACGAGGGCGACGCAGGGACGCCGCCGCCAGGCTGGGCGTCGAGCCGACCATTGGACAGTGCAGCGTCGCTGCGCGTTGTCTCGCGCTTCGCACTCGCGGAAACCCGCGTTACGTTTCGCAATGCCTTCGCCTCGCACCCAGCAAGCACTCGCCCGTCTCGCCGACCTCACCCCGCGCCAGATCGTCGCCGAGCTCGATCGGTACATCGTCGGACAGGATGAGGCGAAGAAAGCCGTCGCCATCGCGCTGCGCAATCGCTGGCGGCGACAGCAGGCGCCCGAGTCGATTCGCGAAGAGATCTCCCCAAACAACATCATCCTCATCGGGCCCACGGGCGTCGGCAAGACCGAGATCGCGCGGCGGCTCGCCAAGCTCGCCGGCGCGCCGTTCATCAAGGTCGAGGCCTCGAAGTTTACCGAGGTCGGGTACGTTGGGCGAGATGTCGAGTCGATGGTGCGCGACCTCGTCGAGAGCGCAATCGACATGGTGCGCACGGAGCGCGAAACCGAGGTCGAGGATCTCGCGCATGAGCGCGTTGACGAGCGGTTGCTCGATCTCCTGCTTCCCGTGCCGGCTGACGCCAAGCCGGGCGCCGCGCACGCCACCGCCGGAGCCGGATCGCCAGCAGGCGGGGGCGGAAATGCGGGCACCGCGACTGCCACGAACGAGAAGTCGAGTGTGTTCGTCGTCTCGCCCACCGGCGCTGTCTCTCACGAGGAGCAGAGCGACGCCGTCGAGCGCTACCGGCGAACGCGCGAAAAGCTCAAGAAGCTGCTCATCGACGGCCAGCTCGAGACTCGCGAAGTCGAGGTCGAGGTGCAGCAGACGACAAGCCCGATGTTCGACATGATGCTGCCGCAGGGGGCGCCCGAGGGCATGGGGAACTTCAGCGAGATGCTGCAGGACATGCTCCCGAAGAAGACGAAGAAACGGACCGTCAAGGTTTCCGAGGCCCGCCGGATCTTGATCGAGCAGGAGCTCGACAAGCTCATCGATCTCGAGGATGTCACCGCCGACGCGCTCGAGCGCGTCGAGAAGCTGGGCATCATCTTCCTCGATGAGATCGACAAGATCGCGGGTGAGCGCGGGCAGGGCGGGGGGCCCGACGTCTCGCGCGAAGGCGTGCAGCGCGACCTGCTCCCGATTGTCGAAGGGTCGAACGTGCAGACGAAATATGGCCTCGTGAAGACCGATCACGTCCTCTTCGTCGCCGCCGGCGCATTCCACGTTTCGAAGCCGAGCGATCTCATTCCCGAGCTGCAGGGCCGTTTCCCGATCCGCGTCGAGCTCAAGCGGCTGACCGAAGCGGATTTCGTGCGGATCATGACGGAACCGGAGAACGCCCTGACCAAGCAGTACGCGGCACTGATCGAATCGGAAAAGGCGGAGATCACCTTCACGGCCGACGGCATCGCGGAAATCGCGCGCGTCGCTGCGCAGGTGAACGAACGCATGGAGAACATCGGCGCCCGCCGTCTTCACACCGTGATGACCACGCTGCTCGGCGAGATGCTGTACGAGCTCCCCGATCCGAAGCACGCGAGCATCGTCGTGAACGCGGATCTCGTTCGCGAGAAGCTCAAGGCGATCGTCGAAGACGAGGACCTGCGCAAGTACATCCTGTAGTCTCCCCTCACGCCCATTCGAACAGATGTCTGACCACCGCGACTTCCTGGCGATTCCGGACTTCTCCCGCAAGGAGCTCGAGAAGCTCTTCGACCTCGGTGAGCGCATGCGCACCGGGAAGTACGACCGAAAGCCGCTGGCCGGAAAGTCGCTGGCGATGATCTTCATGAAGGCCTCGACGCGCACGCGCGTCTCCTTCGAGGTCGGCGCATGGCAGCTCGGCGGCCACGCGCTTTTTCTCTCGCCGCGCGACATTCAGCTCGGACGCGGAGAGCCCATCGCCGATACGGCGCGCGTGCTCTCGGGTTATGTGGATGGGATCATGATTCGCACCTTCGCGCATTCGGAGGTCGAGGAGCTCGCCCGCTACGCGACGGTTCCCGTGATCAACGGGTTGACCGACTTGCTCCACCCCTGCCAGATCCTCGCCGATCTCCTGACCGTGAAGCAGCACCTCGGCGGCTACGACAAGAAACGGATTGCCTGGGTGGGCGACGGCAACAACATGGCGAACTCGTGGATCAACGCGGCCTATCGCCTGGGCTTCGAGCTTCGCCTGGCGTGTCCTGAAGGCTACGACCCCGATCCGGCGATCCTGCGGCGTGCGCAGAGCGAGGCGAAGGTGACCGTGTTTCGCGACCCACGAGAGGCGGTGGAGGGTGCCGACGTCATCAATACCGACGTCTGGGCCTCGATGGGACAGGAGGAGGAACAGGCGGCGCGCGAGAAGGCGTTCGCCGGCTTCACCGTCACGGGCGACCTGATGCGGCGCGCCGCGAGGGACGCGATCTTCCTCCACTGCCTCCCTGCGCATCGGGGTGAGGAGGTTGCTGCCGACGTGATCGACGGTCCCCAGAGTCGCGTCTGGGATGAGGCGCACAACCGTCTGCACATTCAGAAGGCCATCATGGCTGCGCTCATGGGCGACGAACGTCTGTCGTAAACTCCACCCTCAACTGGTACGATTCGACGATGACCGAACCCGGAACCCCTGCGCCAGACTTCGAGCTGTCCGCCGACGATGGCTCGACCGTCCGGTTGAGCGCCCTGCGCGGCCGCAATGTGATCCTGTTCTTCTACCCGAAGGACGACACGCCTGGATGCACCATCGAGGCGCGCGAGTTCCGCGATGCCTATTCCCGCTTCCAGGCCCAGGATACCGTCGTCCTCGGGATCAGCGCCGACGGCGTGGACAGCCACGTCCGGTTCAAGACGAAGTTCGACCTCCCGTATCCCCTGCTCGCCGATCAGGAACATTCGGCCGCGGAGGCATACGGCGTGTGGAAGGAGAAGTCGATGTTCGGCAAGACGTACATGGGGATCGAACGAAGCACCTTCGTCGTTGATAAGGACGGCACCATTGCCCATGTCTTCCGGAAGGTGAAGCCGGAAGGCCATGCCGACGAGGTAGGGGAGGCCGTGTCGATGATGGATTGACCTCGGCATGGCTCCTGCTTCGATGGGCGACACAACTCTCAATGTCCTCTCACGCCGAGCCACCGATGTCGAAGCCTGCCGCCGATCGCGATCGTCCGGAGCCTGTTCCCACGATCAAGAAGCTCGAGGATCTCTACGGACTGATCGAGAAGCTCGAAACCGCCATGTTCACCACCCGGCGTCCCGACGGCCATCTCGTCACTCGTCCGATGGCCACCCAGAAGCGCGTGAACGCCGCCGATCTGTGGTTCGTCACCAACATCGAGTCCCACAAGCTCGAGGAGCTCGAGACGGACCCGCATGTCAACGTCGCCTATTACGACAACAAGTCGCGCGAGTGGGTCTCGGTGAGCGGGACAGCGCGAGTCACCCAGGACCAGGCGAAGATCCGCGAGTTGTACGCGAAGGATTGGAAGGCGTGGTTCGGCGACGAAGGTGGCGAGCGGAACGGCGAGCCGGGCGATCCACGATTTGCGCTGATCTTCGTCGATGCGCACTCGGTCACCTACATGAAGAACGACAAACCGCGCCCCGTGATTCTTTTCGAGCTGGTCAAGGGCAACGCGACCGGGAGCGTCCCCGACGTCGGAAGCCTGCGGCACCTCAACCGGAACGAGCTGGGCGGAGAGAGCAGCGCGGACCTTCGCTGATCGCGTGCGCCGGGACGCGCGGCAGGCCACGCTGGTTCGGCAGGCTAGTCTGCGGCGGTGCTCCCGGCGACCGCCAACCCGCGCCGGCGGCCCCGGCGCTCGCTGAGGAACGTGTCGAGTACGAGCAACGCCAGGGCCGGGAAGAGGAAGAGCTGATACCGGGGTGTGCGATCGCGTCCCGCCGCGGCCGCCCGCCCGGTTGCGCGCAACTGCCCGAGCGCCCGCTGGATCTTGGCCGCCTTGTCCGTTTCGGCCGCATCGATGAATGTGCCCTGCGCGGCGTCGGCCGCCGCGCGCAGGTTCGCGGGGGAGTATCGCGTGGTGACGACCGCCCCATCCTCGTCGCGGTGCGACTGGATCTGTCCGTCGACTTTCTCCGGAATCGTCGCGCCCTCCTCGGTTCCGAAACCCACCACGATCAGCGCGATGCCGGCTTCCAGAGCGCCCTTTGCGGCCGTCACGATGTCTTCGACCGGCTCATGGGCTTCGCCGTCGGTCATCAGGATGATGGCACGATCGCTCCCCGACGTCGACGCTTCGAGCAGCGAAACGCCCTGCCGAATCGTCCGGGCGATCGATGTCCCCGGTTGTCCCACCACCGAGGGGTCGAGATTGTCGAGAAAGAGGTTGAGCGCACCTGCATCGACGGTGAGGGGCGTCAGGATGTAGCTCCGTCCGGCGAAGGCCAGCACTCCGACGCGATCGGCGCCCGAGATCGCACGCAGGCGCCGCACTTCCTGCTTCATGACTTCGAGACGGCTCGGCGGCTGGTCCTGGGCGAGCATCGAGAGCGATGCGTCGAGGGCCAGCACGACGTCGACGCCCTGGCCCCGCACCACTACGTTTTCGTACCCCCAGTGGGGGCCGGCAAGCGCCACTGCGCCGAGCGCGCCCGCGGTGCCCAGC